>CALECP010000025.1 GCA_937949915.1 uncultured Anaerolineae bacterium | reverse complement strand
GATGATGTCGGCAAGCTGGGCGTGTGGCCCGCCGGGGGCAAAGCCGCCTGCCAGTGTTGCGCCTGCATCGAAGCGATACCCCTGGTAGGTAAATGTGCCAGCGCATCCGCCGGGATAAAGTTGCGATTCGAGGACGGTTACTTGGTGTCCGGCGTTGAGCAGGAGGGCGGCGGCCGTCAATCCGCCGATGCCTGCGCCGATGATAATGGTGTGCATGTTTAGTCAAAGCATAGCGAATACAGTATGCTTTGACATTGAGTTTAATGAAATGTGAAGGTGTTCTTGGTCAAGGTGCGGTCATGGTACGTTCATCCCCGCCAGCGATGTCATTTGCCAATTGGATGATGTCGGCAATGCCGGGGAGCGCGATCAGCCAGCCGAGCCATGCGTAGCCTAGATGGATATGATTGAAAGCGTGGGCGATGGCGCGAATGCCAGTGTAGGTGTGTCCATCGGCCGTCACATAGGTGATGCGTCGTAGATGGGCGGGTGCTGGACGAAGGATCAAGTTGGTCGGCCGACGATGGGCAAACCATTGTCGCACTTGTGAGCAAGCCGTGCAGCCTCCGGCGACATAAAGTGTGGCGGGCTGCAAAATGATCGGCCGCCAGCGAATGCGCCACGGCCGTACTTGTTGGCGATAGTGCTGCCAATGTTCGCCAAAGCGGGCAGACATATCGGCAGATTCGCTCACTGTTGCCAGCCCCATGCCATAAGCGAGTGCGCCCACGGCCGCCAGCAGCAGCCAACCATTCCAAAAACAAAGCCCAAAAAGCGCATAGATGGCTGGCAGCGTCATCTGCATCGGGTTTGACATGTACGCATACACACCAGACGTGACCAAATGGCGCGGTGGATCGAGCGGTACAGGCGTTCCCATGCCCTCTACAGCAAACGCCTGTACCGCACTAAGACCCACACTACCGACAACGACGAGAAGAGAAACCAACACAAATCGCGGCACCAAGCCTGCCCCATAGATTGTCTGTATCCCTGTTCCTGTTACAGACAAAATGATGCCGGGAAGCAACAAAACTATCAATGCGGAAAACGTGATCACAAGCAAGCCTACCCTGGCGTATAAATGATGATCGTCCCGTGTCCATCGTGCCAGCCAGTGGGCGGGGATGTAGGCAACAGTCAACAGGAGCAATTCACCCCACCACCAGCCTGTCTCCAAAATGAGCAGGGGCGCGAGACGGGGCATGAGTAGCAGGTCGGCCGTTAGGAGAAAGAGAACGATGCGCCACAGTGGTTGTGATGGCAAGAGAATGGTGGGCAAAATCGCCCAGAGGATGATCCAGCCAAGCAAAAGATCGGCCGGAATATCGGCGAATGTGCCTGTTGCGGCCGTGAACCGCCACCATCCCCACTGGATAGCCAGCCAATTGACCGCCAGCAGCGTGTGGGTGAGCCACAAGCCAGCGAACAAGGCCCCGGTCTGGGCGCGAGGTGTCGGCCGTCGCAGCGCCCACACACATACAGCGATCACGATGGGCAGGTAGAGAACGGCTATGCGTTGCCACATCATCATGCGTCACCGCCGACACTATTTACAATAATTGCATCCAACAAATAATCGAGTGTTTGTACCATGATAACGCGCTGGAGCGGGGCAAAATAGAGAGCGGGGTCGAGCTGACGTTCGTAGCTGACTGACCATGTGACGGCCGTCTCGCCTGTCGCGGTCGGCCGCCATTCAATGTCGGCCGTGGCCCACTCAAGCCAATTGGCAATCGCTGTCTCGTCCGCTATGTTGGTAAAGCGAACGTGGGTATCATCGACGGCCGTGACCTGCCATTGCATCGTCACGAGCCGCCCTTCTTGCTCGAAGGTGATGGTGCGCGTGTCACCTATGTTTAATCCATGCCCCGCACTGTCAACAGGAACAGGAAAGCCGAGGCGCGTAAACGCTGGCAATGGCTGTTCCCACGTCCATGGATCGGCAAGATGATCGGTGATGGTGACGGTCGATAGAGGTACAACCCGTTCGACAACCACTGTTTGCTGGCGGGTGATCACGGCCGCATCGGTCAATAGCACCATCAATGGGATGGCTGCCAGAAAGCGTGATTTGGTGCTGCTTTGCTGATAGCCTAATTTTGCGCCTAAATAGACCGCAATAAACATGATCGGTGCGCTCATCACCAAGCAGACCAACCCTTCGGGCAACAAAATGCCAGCTAAAGAGAGAATCAAAAAAGTTGTTTTGAACGCGATGCCTTTGGCTGAAGTGGCAGGCGGGGCAAGCGTAATCAGCCACGCGATAACGAACGGAATGCCGATAAAAAGGAGGGCGGTTTGCTCGTATCCAGTGAGATAAACAATTGAATACCCGGCACGGCCGACCGCCAATGCGACGATCAAGACCAGCATCATCAGCCGCTTGTTTTTATGTTGCTTCTCCGTTTTCTTCATTTCCTGTGGTGTCACGAACTCATCATCTATCATGCCAACTATTGTGCGGCGGGGGCAGCGCGGCCGATAGTGCTTACAGTCATGCGGCCGATGACTACAGTCACGTGCTAGACAATTTGCAGGACAATGTATAATGTGAGCATGTTAGCAGAACCAACGATCCAACAAGGTGGGCAACGATTGCGAATGACCTACGAACAATTTGCAGCATGGGCAGATGAAGATGTCCATGCGGAATGGGTCGATGGAGAGGTGATTGTTTTTCCTATGGCAAAATCAGTACATCAAGTGCTTGTTTATTTTTTAGCACATTTATTGGGATTGCATTTTGGCGTTACCAAACAGGGTGCGCTCCGTCTCGCACCATTCGAGATGAAGATACCGGGCGGCCGTGCCTACCGCGAGCCAGATATTTTGGTGGTCAAGCAAGAAAACATGATGCGCCTCAATGAAGATCGGCTGGAAGGCCCGGCCGATTTGGTGATCGAGATCGTGTCGAACGACAGCGTTTATCGTGACCGAGACGAAAAGTTCAAAGAGTACGAAGCGGCCGGAATCCCCGAATACTGGATCATCGACCCCCGCCCCAGCAAACACCGTGCTGACTTTTTCAAGCTAGACGAAAACGGCAAATACGTCCTGTTTGGCACAGAAGATGATGCCCAGTTAGCTTCTCACATTTTGCCAGGATTTTGGCTTGATCCGGCGTGGTTATGGACGGCCGATACGCTCAATCCTCTCCACTGTTTCGCCATCATGCGCGGCATCGACCCCGCTCTTGTTGATCAGTTATTTGGCGGTCAATAGGTTCAATATCCGCTCTTATCCTCATCGGCCGCCTCTCCTGTAAAGGCCGACACGACACTTTTTAGTAACGACGACGCACCAAAACGGAATAGTTGCGGCGTAAGCCATGCTTCGCCTACTGTTTGTCGCACGAGCGCGTAGTAGGCGAGGGCTTGCTCGGCCGAACGGATACCTCCGGCCGGTTTGAAGCCAACTTTGCGCCCCGTTGTCGCAAAATGCGCTTGGATCACATTCAGCATCACGGCCGAAACTTCCAGCGTCGCATTTGTCTTTGCCATACCAGTCGATGTTTTGATGAAATCAGCCCCCGCATCAATCGCAATCTGGGCTGCGTCAGCCACCATTTCGAGTGAACTCAATTCACCCGTCTCCAAAATCACTTTGAGCGTTGCCCCCGCACACGCTGCCTTGATCGTAGCTACCTCATCATACACGCGCTGCCGTTCGCCCGTCAGCATGGCGCCCCGGCTGATCACCATGTCGATCTCGTCTGCCCCGGCCGCGATAGTTGCTTCCACTTCTGCCACGCGCACAGGTAGAAAACTTTGCCCACTGGGGAATGCGCCAGCGACGGCCGCCACGCGCACGGCCGAGCCAGCCAGTGCCGCCTTTGCAGTCGCCGCAAACGGCGGGTACACACAAACGGCGGCCGTATGGGAGGCAAGCGGATGGGGGTTGCGGGCTGTTGCACACAAGGCCTGCACCCGCGCATCTGTATCAGTCCCAGAAAGCGTCGTCAGATCGATAAAGGTGATGATCGCTTGCAGCGCAAGGTGGCGATCTTCACCTGTGGGCATGATGATATTGGCGATTTGTTGTGAGGGGTCGATTGTGCTGATCATGCCCCCAAGTATAGCATTTCAGCGCGTAAGCCTGTATTGCTGGCCGGCCACGCGATGCAAACGCGCTGAAATGCTGACCAGCCTAATACATAAGCTGTTCAATTGTCTCTTGGACGGGGCGAATCGGAATCGCTACCGCCCGTACATACCATGCCTTACCGTTTTTATCGACACCATTAAACAGGGTGTGTTCGCCCACGCGCCGCAAATTGACAGGCATTTCTTCGCCGCCCAACAGCCACGATTCGGCCGCGATATAGCCTTGTCTCACTTCGGTGGCAATCGTCCATTGAATCGCCAGCATCGGGTCTACCTCGTTGCGCTGCGCGACGGCACGGCCGTAAAAGTCGAGTACCTTCGCTGTGTACTCACGCGGTTCGTTGTAGTTGACATACGCCCAGCCGCCATTGTAGGCAGCCAGTGCGGCATGAATATCACCGCCCGATTGCCGAATAATATCGGCCAAAATCGAGCAACCCCAACGGATATTTGTCATCGGGTCTTTCAGTTCGTCGGGTGTCGGCCGGTGTGAAAATTCAGGCCCATACGGCATAATGCCCATCAAGCCTACAGCCCCTGCATAGCTCGTTTCGTAAGGAATACCATACGATTCGACCTTGATCACAGAGGCGATCAAATCGGGATCGAGACGATATTTTGCTGAAGCAGTCGCAATTTCCGATTCCCATTGTGTGATCGTGTTGTCCCAATATGGTGACAATATAGATGGGCTTTCTTCCTGCTCCTGCGCTGTGGTGGCGGGTGAACCAACAAAGCTGATGACAGCCAAAATACTAAAAACAATCCCGGCCGTTTTCGCTAGAAACCTCATAATTCTCTCCATCGCTGAACACGATCATAGACCGTGCAAAGGTATGGCATTCTAACAGAGGATTCCGTTGTGGGTCAACCTATCTTCAAAAATGCGTAAAATATGCTACTGTGTGGGGCAAATAACCCTCAAAAACGCACACTATTGCCCAAAAATGGAGAAGGTAAACGATTCGCGCATCCAATTAGCGGGTGCTTGCCACCAATCGACACGGGCGCGGCGCAAGGGTGCGGACAGAGTAGGGCGGCCGTCTAAACGAGCAGGCGCGTCTAATTGATCATTGGTAATGACACCTGTTGTGACCGGTGTTCCATCGGCGATAGCGGTTGTTTTGGAGGGGTAGGCATACAAAGGATATTGCCAATGTAGCTCGATTTCGCGCAGAAAATGTTGTACTTCGCGGCCGTCTTCGTCAAAGCCAAATATCTCGGCGCGGGGAAAGCGTTCTCCTTCTGCACGCAACCATTTGTACAAGGCGAGTCGGTTGTATTCATGTCCCCAATCGTCTAATGCAAACGCAGGAAAAATCGGCCGCTCCGTTCCGCGCAACGTCAGTCCATAGCGTAGATAAAGCAAGTCGATAGCGGCCGTTGTGTCATCCCCCACCCATAACACAGTCTGTGCTTTGGAAACAAACAGGCGGCCGAAAATCTTTTGGCGAATCGCATTCATACGCTGGATCGTAGCACACCTCAGCGCACTGTAACAGATTTACAAACACGCGCTCAGCTATTGGGCAATTTTTGGAACATCGAAAAACCCCGGTCAAATTGCGTGGAAGTGTTCCTATTTGTGGATCGTCGGGTACAATTAGATCGAACAAATTAAACAAAGGTTATTAAATGCGGGTTATTGATACCGGAAACAAAGAAGTTTTAGCTTATTGGAGAGAGATTCAGGAAGAGGAAATCCTGTGTATTTTCAATTTGAGTGGCGAGGAACAGACCGTTGCCATTGATGTTTCCGGCCGTGTTGATCGTTTGGGCAATCAGTTTGATGGCAAGGTGTTGCGGCCGTATGCGTCACATTGGCTGGTCAAGCGCGAATTTTGATACTCTCCCATGCAATTAGGCGACACTCAGATTGAATTAGATGAAACAGAAGAACGGCTGCGGATTGTGTATCCATTGAAACGCAATCGGGTGGCGATTGCGATCTATGTGGTGCTAGCGGCCGCGTGGGTGGTGGGCTTGGTGCTGTTTGTGTGGTGGCTGTTCTTTCCGGCCGTCGATAGGCAGATGGGGGATGTGCCCGGTTTGTTGCGCTTCTTTTGGGTGATGGGGGTCGTGTTGTGGGTGTATATGTGGGCGCGGGTGCTCGGCCGTCGCATTTTCCGGTGGCTGCAATTTAATCTGGCCCAGCGCGAACTGCTTTTTATCAGTGATGAGAGCGTGATGGTACGTCGTCCTGTCTCAATTTTTGGGCTGACAGATGCGTATGCACGGGAGCATGTCGGCCGTTTTTATGACAATGACGAGCATGATTGTCTCGCGTTTCCGTATGGCAATGTAAAACATATTTTGTTTGGGCTGACGTTAGACGAAGCGCATCGAAAAACATTGCTGACGTACTTGAACGAACGCTATTTTCCTTATTTTGATGAAGACGACGAAGATGATGATGAGTGAATAGTCAATCATCACGAAAGAGCGGCTGCACACGCCAATAACTGAGCGAACGCCATCCCCACTCTAGCAATCCATAACGAAAATAGCGTAGCCAAAGCGGTGACAGCCACAATTGCACCGCCCAGATAGCGACGACGATGGGCAACAATTGCCACCGATTGAGCGCACCAAACAGCCCCAAACCGAAGCCATAGAAAATAAATGTGCCGATCACGGAATGGGCGATGTAGTTGGAGAGGGCTGTACGGCCGACGGCCGCCAATCGCGTCTGTAGCCCTGCCCAGACAGTGCTGCGACTCCACAGCATGATGATGCCGATATACCCGCCTGCGATCAATGGGGTGGCGAGTAAATTGGGCAAACGGCCGAGAAACATCATTTGTGCCGCCGCCCACGCGGCCGCACTGTTCCACCATACGCCAGCGGCCGCCAGCGCGATCCCCAGCAGTCCCAGCACGATCATGCGTTTGTAAAAGCGATCTGTCCGTTGCGCGGTCACGATGCCGCTTGTGTACGCTGCCATGCCGATCAACATCATGCCAAAGGCACGGACGAAAAACTCGAAAACCAACCCCGCATAGTACACATAGATGACGGCCGCTTCGTCTAATTCTTCGTCGTTCCAACGGTCGATCACTTGCGGCCAATAGTCGCCGCGATAATGGGCGATCTCGGCCGCGATCACCTCGTCAGATGGCTGCCAGTACGCTTGGAGAGGGGCTGCCTGATCGGCCGATAGGCGGTCGATGATGAGATCGGCCGCGACATAGCTGACGGCTGGTAGCAGGAAAACCGCCAAGCCAAGCGCAAACTGTCGCTTGGGTGCAACATTGCGAAAAAAGTACAGCCCGAACGCACAGATGGCGTACACCACCAACACGTCACCCTCCCACAGCAGAAAGCCATGCAAAAGCCCGATCAACAACAGCCAGCCGTTGCGGGTGTAATGGAAACGTGCCACACGCTGCCCTTTGCGCCGCCAACTATCGACTAACAGCATGATGCTTGCGCCAAACAGGAGCGAGAACAGTGCCATAAATTTTTGGTCTGTAAAGATATGGACGAGCGCGTAGGTGGCTTGGTTGAGGGGATCGTCGCCGCCAAATGCGGCCGGATTAAAATAGGCTGTGCTGGGCATGGCAAAGCTCATGATGTTCATCACCAAGATGCCGAGCAGCGCGAACCCACGCAAAATGTCAATCGCAACAATTCGTTTCATCGGTAAATAAGCTCTTGCAAAGGATAATGCGATAATCGCGTTCGGTTAATTGGGAATGCAGAGCGGTTGCCCCACTTTGATCAAATAGTCGCCCGACAGCCCATTCATGTCGCGGATAGCCTCTTGTGTTTTGCCATACTCGCGGCCGATACGGAACACATTTTGCCCCGTAGCAACAACGTGAATTTGCCCATTACACGCACCCGCATTAAAGACAGGTATACGCAATATCTGCCCCGGATAGATCAAATTTTGATAGATGCCATAATGTTCCATCAAATTGACATCCGTTGTGTGGATGCGCGAAATAGCAGCGACCGTCTCGCCATCTTGCACCGTATGGTCGATGAAGGTGATAAACGGTGGGACAGAGGCGATGGGGGGCGGCGTGCTAGTGGCTGGCACGGCCGGAACGGGAGTTGCAGTCGGTATCGTTGGCACTGGCTCGACAACAACGACGGCCGTAGGGGCAGGCGCGGCCGTGGCGGCCGGGGGATCTGTCGGCACAGGCGTATCTGTGATGATAACGGGAGGCAGCGCGGTCGGTTCTGCTGTTGGCACAGGTGCGGCTTGGGCAACCCCACTCGGTAATTCACGTTCCAGCACCAATCGTTCGGCGGCCGTGGCTTGCCCCTCTTCTGCCAAAACAACCTCTCCATTTGAATCTTGGATCGTCGTCCCAGACCGAAAACGATCGAGGAAAGACAAGCTGGTAATAGAAGTCAGCACCCCACTTCCGCGCAATGCAAAACCAACCACCACAAGAAAAACGAGTATTAGCATGAGATAGATCAATTGTTTGGACATGATATATTCCTTTAGTCACCCGTTTTTGAACCGTTGGTGCTATTATTTCAGTAAAATTATAACATGATGATCAAAGCGACAAAAAGGCAGGCAACAGTATGATCCATAGCAGAAAACAATTAGAAGAAATCGAAGATCGCATTTTAGCCCCGTATGCGTTACGCAGCACCCAGTCGAAAGGGCGCGTCCACGCCGAAAACCGCGCCAGCAGCCGCACCGCCTTCCAGCGAGATCGGGATCGTATCATTCACACCACCGCTTTTCGACGACTAGAGTACAAGACGCAAGTGTTTGTCAACTATGAAGGCGACCATTACCGCACACGGCTGACGCACACGCTCGAAGTGGCGCAGTTGGGCAGGGCGTTGGCGCGTGGGTTGGGTTGCAACGAAGATTTGACCGAAACGATTTGCCTCGCGCACGATTTGGGGCATCCGCCATTTGGTCATGCTGGCGAAGATGCGTTGAACAAAATGATGGAAGGGCATGGTGGATTTAACCACAACACACAGAGCTTTCGTATCGTGACCGAGTTGGCGCATCGGTATGAGGCGTTCGCTGGACTGAATCTGACGTATGAGACACGCGAGGGCATGATCAAGCATGAAACAGATTATGACCAGAGTGACTCGGCCGGATACGAGCCAGACAAGCGCGGATCAGTAGAGGCGCAGCTTGCCAATTTGGCCGATGAAATGGCGTACAACGCGCATGATCTGGAAGATGGATTACGAGCAGGCATTTTCCCCGCGGCCGCGCTCGATAAGTTAGCGATTTGGGCGCGATTGCGTGAGGCGATAGGGTGGCATACGGCCGATCTTTCACAGATGACGCGCAACCATTTGATCCGCGAACTGATCGGGCTGACCGTCAGCGACGTAGTGGAAACAACCCATGCGTTGCTGGAAAATGCAGCCCTCGATTCGCCAGAAAAAGTACAATTGCATCCCGAAAATGTGGTTGGATATTCGGCCGTGCTTACCCCCGAAATCCGCGAACTGAAACGCTTTTTGTACGACAACATGTACAAACAATATCGTCTCGTCCGCATGGCCGTCAAAGCAGAACACTTCCTCTCTGAAATTTTCCGTGCCTACGAAAAAGAGCCGAAAATGCTACCAACCGCCACCTACGCCATGCTCGAAACGAAATCGAAACACCGCGTTATCGCCGACTATATCGCTGGCATGACAGACCGTTACGCGCTCGATGAATGGGAGAAATTATTCGACCCGTATAAACGCGCCTAGTAGAGACGCACCGCCGGTGCGTCTCTCTTTCAATGATCGGGCAGACGCAAAATCTTGCGTCTTTACGCATCATTCATCATTGCCACCAACCATTGATGGAGCGGCAACATCTTTTGAGCATACGCAAAGCACACATCGACCAACCCGGCCGACGATACAATCTCTCGCGTCAACGCCGGAAAGCTGACCGTTAACCCGCGTGCTTTCAGCAATTCGGCGCGAGGATGCTCTTTGTCATAGCCACGCGGCACACGCTTGTACGGATCGGTCATTGTGATGGGATGTCCCGCGGCCGCCATTTGTGCAACCACGGCCGTCAGTCGCGCCCCCTTTTCCGGGTCATCAACCGCCTCACGATAGCGGCCGACATCTGGCAAATGCCACAATCCCCCACCAAACCACACCTCATCGGCCGCCATGTGAAAGTAAAAACCGGGCGACTCCGTTTTTTTGCCATCCCCCTCCCACCACACAATGCCCAGATTGGTCTTATACGGCGTTTTGTCTTTAGAAAAGCGCGTATCCCGATAAATCCGCATGATCGATCCGCTTCCCGTCAGCCGCGTATCGTAATGAATGGCTGGCACGGCCGTCTCCAAACGTGCGCCCAACGCCATCACAAAATTTTGCGCCGAATGCTGCACCGTTTTTTTGAAAAATGGCTTGTGCGCCTCAAACCACTCCTTGTTATTGTTGGTGCGTATCTCATCGAAAAAGGTGAATACTTCGGGAGGGAAACCGTCAAATGCTGTCATGTGAGCATGATACATTGAAACCGCTCTTTTTGACAGCGATCACAACCCAACCTGCTATACTCAAAAGATGGAACGAACATTTGCCATGCTTGGCTCTCTTCTCATGTTGCTCGGTGTCGCGGCCGGGGCGTTTGGCGCACATGCACTGCGTGACTATTTCGACCAATACCCCGATCTCAATGTAGCTGGCTGGTGGGATACGGCCGTGCAATATCACATGATCCACGCCCTCGGCCTCTTCGCCGTCGCATGGGCCCGCACCCAGACAAACAGCTCACTCGCCACATCGGCCGGTTGGTTGCTCACGGCCGGACTCCTCATCTTCTGCGGCAGTCTCTACACAATGGTATTTACCCGCCAAACATGGCTGGGTGCAATCACCCCCATCGGCGGAGTCGCCTTTATCGCTGGCTGGGTGTGTCTCTTTCTGTCATTGTGGCAATCGCGCTAACCCTCACTTTTTATGCACCGTGATCACCGTCGGCAGCGCCACAAACGACGGCACACCCTCATCTCCCTGTGCCAACAAAATACCGCTTGATGTCCCACCATCTAAGTTAAGCGCAATATCGATCTCAAGGTCAGACGCAAGCAACCACGCGCTCAACTCTGTCAGCGTAAATTGCGGCATATCGGCCACCATCACAATGATTTTGCCAGCGCGATCTTGCGCGATCACTGTGCGGCGGTCGCGGTCGGCCGTCACATCACTATACCCATCAACCCCACCGGGCTGCACCAGCAACGGAAAAGCCTGCAACCCATCATCGATCAATTCACCTGCCTGGTACGGTTCGTCAATCAGCGGCCGGACGCGCAAAGCACCCGCACGAATATCGACCATGCCCCCAAACGTGTAATTCCAGCCGCTCACATCACCATCAACGATCATCAAGCCAGTCGCTGTCATTTCCTCCGTGAAATAGCCACCATTGATCACCACATCTGCGCCTGTCTGTTCACGCCACAGCGATAGTGGCCACGGTTTGCCGGGGCTATACCCAATGTCGAAACGATAGTATGTGGGGTCAATTCGCACGATATACAACCGATTGGTGCGGATGCCGTCTGCGACAACGTTTTGCCAACGGCGTTCGAGACCGGGTGCAAGCGTCTCCCAGCCTGTATCGAGCAACGGGGTGGGAGAGGCGGCAAGCGTGGGAAACGGGGTGGGGAAAATAGTCGGCCGGGGGGGCGGTACTTCGGCACAGCCTAGCACACCCATCAACAGAAAATAGAGCAAGCAAGCGGCCGTCTTATGCGTCAACAAGCCCGTCAATAGGTTCGTCAAGGGGTTCATCGAGAATCAATTGCTGGCGGTGGATACGCGCATCGAGTGGATCATAGCCTAGGGCGGTCAATAATTCGTCCGGCCGTCCCATCATCCCCCCTTCTTTTGCCACAAGGCGCATGATCAGGGTCGGGGTGGCGGCCGTTTCGTCAACGGCAAGCGCAAGCACAAGCGGCCGCAAATCGTATGTTTTCATGCGCTTCTTCTTGCCCCGTCTCGACCGGATCAGCTCATCGGCCGCATTAAATGTAGCGACGCGAGTAGCCAGTTCGGCCGGATCGACCACCGTATGCGCCAATTCAGCACGAAAAACCGCTTCGGCCGTCAGCATCGGCAGCTTGGGCTGCTTGATCGGCACATCGCGCACGGCCGAGACCACAATGCCGGGGGCCATTCGTGCCATCAATTGTGTTTGCACCTGTTGCGGTTGCATCACTTCACCCAACCATAGATCGACATATTCACACGAACTGGTGTAGCCCAACGGCAGCGCAATGGCAAACTGCATACGCGGCCGTCGATTAAAACCTTGTGTATACGCCATCGGAATCGCCGCCCGATTGAGCGCACGCTCCCACGTCCGCGCCACATCAAGATGGCCGATCCAGCGTGCCGCGCCCTCTTTGCGAAACGTCACACGCAAGCGTTGAACATAATTTGGTGCTGTCATCGTGCAATTGTACCCTCTCTCGCTTTCAACTTTCCAACCGCAACTTTCCGTTGGATCAAAAAGAGCGTGTGAGAATCCTCACACGCTCTTTTTTTATACCGTTGTCAGCAAACTATTCTGCTGACAACGGGTATATTATCGTTTCTGCTTAATCACGACGCGGCAATACTGTGACGGCCGAAGCCGCTACGAGCAATACCACAACCATCGTCAGCAACAACGTCGTCGCGCTGTGTCCAGCATCGGCCGAAGTTAGACCCACGGCCGTTGGCGCACTCACTTCAAATCCGAAGTTTTGGCTCGCATTAACCGGGCTACCAACCGTCAACATCACAACTGAAGTGCCATCTCCGCCACCATCTGGGTCAGAGATATTCGGGGCAGTGTCAGCATCTTGCTTCTCGATTGGCAATGTCGAACGGTCAATCGTAATCGTGTACTCGACACCCACTGGTAGGTTCTCGAACAAGTACAATCCGAACCGGTTTGTCGAGGTGAAGCGATCTTCCATACCCTCAGCAGAGAGCTTGACCATCACCCCTTCAAGTGGTGTATCCAAGTTCAGCGTGTACGACGTATCGCCGTTCACTTCTGACCAGATGACGTTACCAATGCTACCTAACATCGGTTCAGGCATCGGCTCATAGCCAAAGTCTTGGTCAACATCATCAGGAGTCGCTGTGTCAATCGTTACCGTACTGGTATTGTCCGCACCGCCATCTGGATCGTCAGTCGGCATCAAACTCTTACCATCTGGTAATGTGTCTGTTGCAACCGTTACCATGTAAGTACCAAGCGGTAGGTTATCGAACAGGTAAGTTCCGTTCGGGCCCGTTGGCCTTATCGTTTCGTTGCCTTCTTCGTCGGTCAGTACGACGACAACACCACCTAAGCCCGGTTCACCTTCGTCTTGTACACCATTGCCATTCTCGTCATGGTAGATGGTGTCACCGATACTTCCGAGTACTACTTGGTAGCCAAAGTCGCGGTCAAGATCGTCTGGTGCGTCTTCTGTCAGGGTTACAGATGACGTGCTGTTCGCGTCGCCTTCAGGGTCGCCGGTATTCATGCCGGCCGCTTTGTTACCTGGCAACGTCTCGATGTCTACTGCAACGGTGTAGGTCACATCCAGTGGCAGGTTGACGAACAAGTAATTGCCATTGGCATCTGTCATCGTCGTGCGGAGAATGCCATCGCTACCGAGCAATGTCACTGTCACACCGCCGAAGCCCATCTCGTCTGCATCTTGAACACCGTTTCCATTTTCGTCATGGTAAATAGTGTCACCGATGCTGCCGACTGGCTCTTCTGGCAAGAGATAACCGAAGTCTTGCTCATCATCGTCTGGTGCATCTGGGGTGAGTGTCACGGCCGAAACGCTATTGGCTGCGCCATCTGGGTCGCCCGTGTTGAGCGCACCTTGTTTGTCGGCTGGCAGTGTAGACGTATCGACGCTAACGATGTAGCTGCCCATCGGCAGGCCATCGAACGAGTAGTTACCGTTCTCGTCCGTTGAGGTCATCCATGTCATGCCACTGCTGTCTGTTAACATGACACCCACATTGGCAAAGCCTGGTTCACCTTCATCTTGCATACCATTTCCATTCTCGTCATGGTAAATGGTGTCGCCGATGCTACCCAAAACTGGCTCGTAGCCGAAGTCTTGGTCAAGGTTGTCTGGCATATCTGCGTTGATGCTGACTGCACTCATGCCATCCGCAACATCATCAGGATCACCGGTTGGTGTCATCAGCTTGTCGCTTGGCAATGTTGTTGGGTCAACCATCACGCTGTAATCGCCGTATGGCAGGTCGTCGAACAGATACATGCCGTTGCCGTCAGTCACGGCCGTCATCGTCATGCCATCTGCATCAGTCAGGGTCACAACCACGCCGGACAAGCCCATTTCGTCTGGGTCTTGTACGCCGTCACCATCTTCATCGTGCCAAATGGTGTCGCCGATAGAACCAGATGGCGCGTAACCGAAGTCTTGGTCAACGTCATCTGGCGCTTCTGGAGAGATAGAGACGGCACTGGTGCTGTCTGCGCCACCGTCTGGATCACCTGTCGCGGCCGTCAGCTTGTCACCGGGCAATGTCGAAGTCGCCACCGTCACGGTGTAATCACCAAACGGCAAGTTCTCGAACAAGTAGTTACCGTTATCGTCCGTCATAGTCAGCATTTCATTGCCGTCTGCATCGGTCAACGTAACAACAACGCCACCCAAGCCCATTTCATCTGGGTCTTGTACGCCATCACCGTCTTCATCGTGCCAAATCGTATCGCCAATGCTGCCCAATTCTGGTGTGTAACCGAAATCTTGTTGCAGGTCGCTCGGCATCTCTTCTGTCAGAGACACGCTTGACATATTGTTGCCATCGTCTTCTGGGTCAGAAGAAGGATCAGGTTGCTTGTCGAGCGGTAGTGAACTGGTCACAACTTCAACGGTGTAATCGCCTAGTGGCAAATCCTCGAACAAGTAGTTGCCGTTCTCGTCCGTCATCGTCGTCATCGTTGTGCCATCGCTGGCTGTCAAAATCACTTCAACACCCTCAAGCGGGAAGTCGCCTGCGTCTGGGTCGTAGTTTCCATCACCATTCGCATCGTGGAAGATGGTGTCACCAATCGCGCCGATGATTGACTCGTAACCGAAGTCCGCGTCACCTTCGTTCTGCTCGTCTTCGGCCGTTGTGGGGTCATCGAGCATCAGCATCACTGTGTAGCTACTGCCGCCAACGCTTTGCTCACCATCATCTTCGCCGGTCATCGGGTCTACGCCCTCTGTCCCGTCTGGGTTTTTGTCACCCGGCAAATCGTTCGTGTCCACTATCACCGTGTACATCGTGTTGAGCGGTAGCTCGTCGAACAGATAGTTGCCGTTGTTGTTGGTAACAGTCGTCCATGTGTTACCATCCGCATCTATGAGCGTCACTGTGACACCCGGTAGCGGGAAGTCGCCATCAGCTGGATTCATCACACCATCGCCATTCATATCATGGAACAATGTGTTGCCAATACTGCCTACTTCGGCTGGATAGCCAAAGTCTTGGTCGAAGTCGCTCGGCTCTTCTGGAGTTAGTGATACCTCGCCTGAAGTGGTCGTCGTTTGACCATCTTGCTTGTCGATTGGTAACGAGTCGGTCACAACTTCTACTGTGTAATCGCCAAGTGGCAAATCAGAGAACAAGTACTCGCCATTCTCATCTGTTGTTGCGCTCATCGTCGAGCCATCGCTGGCTGTCAGAATCACCTCAACACCTTCAAGTGGGAAATCACCTGCATCTGGATCGTAGTTACCGTCACCATTCGCATCGTGGAAGATGGTGTCGCCAATTGCGCCAAGCGGTTGATACCCAAAGTCTTGGTCGAGGTCACTGGGGTCGTCCGGTGTCAATGACACGCTGCTTTCGTTATCACCATCTGGTGAGGCTGTTGGATCGATGTCCTTGCCATCTGGCAACGTGGTTGGGTCAACTGTGACTGTGTAATCACCAAATTCGAGGTCGGTGAACAGATATTCGCCGTTCTCATCAGTCATCACCGTCTCAGTTGTGCCGTCCGCGGCCGTCAATGTCACGACCACGCCTTCCAATGGGAAGTCGCCGTCACCCGGTTCGTATACGCCGTCACCGTCTGCATCGTGGAAGATGGTGTCCCCGATTTGTCCAGCAGGTTGGAATCCAAAGTCGAGGAACGCATCGCTTGGATCGTCTGATGTCAACTCAGTTGTCAGCGTGATTGTGCCTTCGCTGGTTTGGTCATCCGTCAAGCTGCTGTCACCCGTTGGCATCATAGATTTGCTATCTGGCAATGTCGATGTATCAACTGTCACCGTATACGTTGCGTCCAATGGCAAATCAGTAAACGAGTAGAAACCATTTTCGTCCGTTACGGTTGTCTCTGTCATGCCGTTTGGCAACGTCAAGATAACGGTTACGCCGTCCAGTGGGAACTCGTCGTCTTCTGGCTCGTACACGCCATCACCGTCTAGGTCATGGAACAATGTGTTGCCGATTACGCCAAGTGGTTGATAACCAAAATCTTGGTCAAGGTCACTTGGGTCTTCGGCCGTCAATACAACTTCGCTTTCGTTGTCGACATCTGGTGAAGCGGTCGGGTCTAGCTCTTTACCGTCTGGTAATGTTGTTTCATCAACCGTCACAGTGTACGCACCAAATTCGAGGTCGGTGAACAAGTAGTTACCTTCATCATCCGTCGTCAATGTTTCGGTCATACCATCTGCGTCTGTCAATGTCACAACGACACCTTCCAATGGGAAGTCACCATCTTCTGGGTCGTAGATACCATCACCGTTTGCATCATGGAAAATCGTGTCGCCGATTTGACCAGCAGGTTGGAAGCCGAAGTCGAGCATTTCGTCGCTTGGGTCATCCACTGTCAACGTTGTTGTCAACACAGTCACACCTTCGCTCATCTCGTCGCCTGTCAAGCTATCATCGCCTGTTGGCATAACAGATTTGCTGTCTGGCAATGTCGTTGTATCAACTGTTACTGTGTATGTCTCGCCCAATGGCAACTCTGTAAATTCGTAATTACCATCGCTGTCGGTCATCGTCATCATCGTCGAGCCGTCTGGCAGCGTCAAGATAACGGTCACGCCGTCCAATGGGAATTCGTCGTCACCTGGCTCGTATACGCCATCACCGTCAAGGTCATGGAACAATGTGCTGCCGAGTGAACCGTAAGGTTGGAAGCCAAAGTCAAGTGTTGGGTCGTTCGGCATACCGTCAGGGCCAGAGGTCAAAGTGGTGGTCAATGTGACCGTGCCTTCGCTTGTCTGGTCGTCCATCAAGCTGCTGTCGCCCGTTGGGTTTTCGTCTTTGTTATCTGGCAACGTGGTTGTGTCCACCGTCACGGTATAGGTTGCATCCAAGTCGAGGTCGGTGAATTGATAGAAACCATTGCCGTCAGTCGTCATCGTTTCGGTTGTGCCATCTGAATGGGTCAACGTGACTTCAACGCCGCTGAGTGGGAAGTCGCCCGCGGCCGGATCATACACACCGTCACCATCTACATCGTGGAAGATCGTATTGCCGATTGCACCAAGTGGCTCATAACCAAAGTCTTGGTCGAGGTCGCTTGGGTCTTCAGCAGTCAAAGAAACTTCGCTTTCGTTATCACCATCTGGTGAAGCTGTTGGGTCAGTCACTTTGTCGGCCGGTAACGTGTTCGGGTCAACTGTCACGGTGTAATCACCAAATTCGAGGTCGGTGAACAAGTATTCGCCGTTCTCATCAGTCATCATCGTTTCAGTTGTGCCATCTGGATAGGTCAACGTCACATCAACACCACTCAATGGGAAGTCGCCTTCATCCGGCTCGTACACGCCGTCACCGTCTGCATCGTGGAAGATGGTGTCGCCGATTTGACCAGCAGGTTGGAAGCCGAAGTCGAGCATTTCGTCGCTTGGGTCTTCTGATGTCAACGTTGTCGTCAACGTGATCGTGCCTTCACTTGTCTGGTCGTCCATCAAGCTGCTGTCGCCTGTTGGCATCATAGATTTGCTATCTGGCAACGTCGATGTATCAACTGTCACCGTATACGTTTCGTCCAATGGCAAATCAGTGAATGAGTAGAAACCATCTTCGTCGGTCATTGTCGTCACTGTCATGCCATCTGGCAACGTCAAGATAACGGTCACGCCGTCCAATGGGAACTCGTCATCTTCTGGCTCGTACACGCCATCACCATCAAGGTCATGGAACAATGTGTTGCCGATGACACCAAGTGGTTGATAACCAAAGTCTTGGTCAAGGTCGCTCGGGTTTTCTGGTGACAATGTCACTTCGCTATCGTTGTCGCCATCTGGTGAACCGGATGGGTCTAACTCTTTGCCGTCTGGCAATGTTGTCTCGTCAACCGTCACTGTGTAGTCGCCAAATTCGAGGTCGGTGAACAGGTAGTTACCTTCATCATCCGTCGTCAGCGTTTCGGTCATACCATCTGCGTCTGTCAATGTCACAACGACACCTTCCAATGGGAAATCACCATCTTCTGGGTCGTACTCACCATCGCCGTTCGCATCGTGGAAGATGGTATCGCCGATTTGTCCCGCAGGTTGGAAGCCGAAGTCGAGCATTTCGTCGATTGGGTCGTCCACTGTCAACGTTGTTGTCAACACCGTCACACCTTCGCTCATCTCATCGCCAGTCAAGCTCTCATCACCTGTTGGCATCTCAGATTTGCTGTCTGGCAACGTGCTTGTATCAACTGTTACTGTGTACGTCTCACCCAATGGCAACTCTGTAAACTCGTAGTTACCATCGCTGTCGGTCATCGTCGTCACTGTCATGCCATCTGGCAATGTCAAGATAACGGTCACGCCGTCTAATGGGAATTCGTCGTCACCTGGCTCGTACATGCCATCACCGTCTAGGTCATGGAACAATGTGCTGCCGAGTGAACCATACGGTTGGAAGCCGAAGTCGAGTTGTGGGTCTTCGCGTGTGCCATCGGCCGAAATTGTCGTCGTCAGCACGATTGTGCCTTCGCTTGTTTGGTCGGCCGTCAAGCTGCTATCACCCGTTGCGTTCGGGTCTTTCGTACCGGGCAATGTCGCTGTATTAAGCGTCACCGTATACGTTTCGTCTAGGTCAAGACCGGTAAATTCGTAGAAACCGTTACCATCAGTCATCACTGTTTCAGTTGCGCCGTCTGGGTAGGTCAATTCAACTTCAACACCACTTAGTGGGAAATCTCCGGCCGCGGGATCATACACACCATCGCCGTCGATGTCGTGGAAAATCGTGTTACCGATTGTGCCCAGTTCACCGAAGCCGAAGTCTGCGCCTGTTTCATCAGGATTGTCTTGGTCGATGGTCACACTGATAACGGTCGTGCCTTCACTCTCATCTTCACCTGTGTTGCCGCTTGTGCCGGTTGGTTCAGGTGCTTTGCCTTCTGGCAAGACAGAGGTATCTACTTCAACGGTGTAATCGCCAAATGGCAGATCATCGAACAAGTAACGGCCGTCTGCACCCGTCGTCGTCGTCATCACTTCGCCTGTGGTTGTGTTGGTCAGCGTGACCAAAACACCAGGCAGCAACCCATCGACTGCTGGGTTGTAAACACCGTCGTTATCTTTGTCGTGGAATACCAAGTCGCCAATGCTACCCGGAACGGTAAAGCCGAAGTCCAACATTGGATCATCAGGCATGTCATTGGTCAACATTGTTGTCAGTGTGATCGTGCCTTCGCTTTCCTCATCGCCCATATTGCCTGCATCACCTGTGGGTTCTGCAAACTTATCACCCGGCAATGTGTCGGTGTTGACTGTCACCGTGTACATTTCGTTCAAAGCCAAATCGGTGAACGTGTACATACCCGATGCGTCTGTCATCATCGTTGCGGTTGCCCCGTCTGGGTAGGTCAGAATTACTTCCACACCATCTAGCGGTAAATCACCAGCATTGTAGATGCCATCACCATTCGTGTCGTGGAACAGCGTACTACCCAATGAACCAAGTGGCTCGTAGCCGAAATCTTGATCCAAGTTTTCTGGCATGTCGGTTGTTAGGTCAACCACGCTGGTGCTGTCGCCATCACCTTGTGGGTCGCCAGTGGCAACTGTGTTCTTGTCACCGGGCAATGTGGTTGTGTCCACAGTAACCGTGTAGGTTGTGTTCACGGGCAGGTTCTCGAAGCTATATGTGCCTGTCGGACTCGTCGTTGTCGTGAATACATTGCCAAAGCTATCTTCCAATGTAACAACAACACCACTCAAGCCCGGTTCGTCTGCTCCAGCTTGGCTGCCGTCACCATCTGCGTCGTGCCAAATCGTATCACCAATCCGGCCGGGGCCGATCAAACCGAAGTCCAGCGTCATGTTACCGTTGTTTTCAACAGGGTCGTCGTTGTTGCCGTCAACACCGTTGTCTTGGTCGTTCGCTTGGAACGTCTCTATGCTGTCGTTGATACCACTGCCCCATTCAACCGTGAAGACGGTTGATGAGATCGGCGTACCTGAGCCACCCGGTTGATCACCATTGTCGTCTCCATCTACTGGGACGGGTGAGGGACCTGCTGTCACAGGTGCTGACAATGTTGTGCCACCAGCAAACACTTCGACTGTGTAATCACCGGCCGGAACATTGACAAATTCGTAGTTACCACTCGCGTCTGTCATCACCGATGCGATGACCGCACCTGTTGCATCAACTAGATCAACCATGATATTCGCCGCACCCGGTAATGCCCCTGTGATAGTGGCTGATGTCGGGCTCTCGGCCGCAGTTGTCGGTGTCGATGATGCTGGATAATCTGCCGGTGGTGTCACCACAAGTTGATAATCGCCCGGTGGGAACCCTTCAAACAGATAATCACCACTTGCGTTCGTTACCGTTGTACTGATGACATTACCTGCTCCGTCCAACAAATCAACTGTCACACCCGCAACACCATAATCAGTTGATGGGTCTTGGATACCGTCATCGTTCGCATCGTAGAACACGGTGCTACCGATAAGGATGGCTTGCGGCATCACGCTCACATCATTCGAACGGTTCGGCAACTTAATCGTCTCCGAACGCGCACCAAATGTATTAGTGTACATATCGAGATTGTCGTTATCTTCCGTGTCAATCGTTACATTGACTGTCCGCACACCACCGGGACCCATGTTCGCGACTTCGAAGCAAAGTGCCGTTACATCACCCAAGTTTGCAGGTGCTGTCGCTGACCAAATAGCAGATGTACATCCTGCGTTCGATACATGGTCTGGATCGCGCACAATCGTTTCTGGCGCGGCCGTGCTATAGAAAATGTTCGAGAAGCCAGATGCGGATACAAACTCTGATGTACCCAAGAAATCAGACATCGGGAACCGGCCGTCACCCAACGTGTCCGGTGCTGTCTGTTGTGGTGTTCCAAAGAAGTCCGTCTGTCCTTCAATATCATCACCCAACGCCCCCGATTGATGCGGCAACACATCGATCAGTTGAACGTTCTCAAGCGTAACCGAACCTGTGTTGGTTACAACAAGACTGAAGCTTGCATTCCCATCCACGTCGATGAATTCACAACGGTCAGCCCATTCGCCGCCTGCCATATCTGCATCATAAGCTGTCAAGCCCATCAACGCCCAATCGGGGAATACAGTACAATCACCATTCGCATTGGCGACTCGTTTTTCGACCTCAAGCGTATGGAACGGTCCCGGCAGACGAACAGAGGCAACCCCTACAGCTGGCGTAAGTGCCGTACCACCAGCGTCACCATTGACTGTTGCCGTGTTCTTCTTCAGTTGGTTCGCTGAACCGACCTTCATACGATATGTGACAGTCATCACATCTGTGAAAGTCGAAGGATCAATCGTACCAAAATTACAAGTGATACTACCCGCCGCTGTAGTCGTACATGTTGTGCCAGCAGGTTGACTATCTATCGAAACAAATGTAGCCCAAGACGGTATTGGGTCTGTCATAATATAATTGTCAATCGGCTCAATAGCTGGTCCTTTGGCCCCTAGATCAATGCGGAACGTCACAAGATCACCAATCTCAGCAATCTGATCAGTGACCCGTGTTTTGTTGATGCTCAATTTTGGACCTTCTACAATGATCGTGTCACGATGCACGATTGTATTTGCCGAATCAATGTCTTCAATAGGTGCAGCGTATGTCAAGTTACAGAAACCAGTCGCAGTCGTGTTAAATGTACCTGCGGCATCATCTACAGCCGAACCATTTGTACACGTCTCTATATCTGGGTCTTGCCCATCATAGAAATCCTCACCACGCGCCCGTGAACTGATAATCTCAACGGGGCTACCATTTGGAGCCGCCGTCAAAGTATCTTTAACCTGTGCTTGCAGGAACAGATGGAAGCCCGCACCTGTGCCATCGTCATATGTAGCCAAATCGGTAGGATCACTTCCTTTGACTTGAACTAAAATAGGTTGCTCATTTATCCATGGCACTGGATCTAACGTCCGCACACGCACCATGTTGATATTCGCATAACGCCCTGTGACAGGATCGTAGCCCAGTGCGGCTTGTGCCGCCGGATCAGACGCAATCGTGTTTGTGTCGTACCATGTACCATCGCTGTCATTACAGGTCACACTATGTTCTGTTGCACCAGACACATTTACGGCCGTTCCAACACCCACTTCAACAACATAGTTCGGTGTAAATGTCGGATCGAGTTGAACGCGATCAGGTTCACCATTATCCCCGTTATAGAATCCGTTCGTTGTCGCCGTGTTGCCATACAAAACGTGAGCCAAGCCATCTGACGCACTCCCACTTGTAGTAGCTATCGTTTGCCCCGATGTAGAAGGACCACTCAAGGTCGCGTTGACTTCGTCAATCGTGAATGTTGGGAAATCGATGATTTCCAGATAGGTATTGTCGATGTGCATACAACCATGAACAGGCTGGTAAAACGCATCATCAAAATCAGCTGACGAGCCGGGTAGTGTTGAAGTCGATAAACGGTAATTGAGCGTCACGATTTCGTTGCGGGATACGGGGTCATTCCAGTCCCATTGTTCACCACGGTTACTCGCCCCTTCAAGACCATCATTTCCAACCTGCCCATTACCCAACCCATCAAACTCAGTCCGTCGCTCGTCTGCGCTATGCAGATAGTACCCAGTCGCTTGGTTAAGTACTTTCGCTTCCTCATAAGGCCCCGGAATGAAAATAGCATAATTGCGATACGATATACCGGGTGCTGGCACAGTCGCCCCAAATAGTGTTGCAACCGCGTTGTCTTCCAGCTCTGTCTCAGTCCCGGTCGGCATAGTAATGCCGTCATTGACCGTCGAAGGGTCATTGGTCGATGCTCCATCTAGTACAACTTCAGCGTCACTTCCTGTGATCGCATTGTGGATATAAGTCGCTTGGTTCACCCCAGCCCCAAACAGCTCTGTATTCGGTATCCAAACAACCATTTGCGTTGTAAAGTATATGGACTCCTCGTTTGGCAACCCGTTCACACCCGTTGCTGGCAACGTAAAGTTGTAATTATCGATCACCAAATCATACACATTGTAGCCATGTGTAGCTGAAGCTGTGGCATTATAGACACAACTCATCGTTGCACCATTCGATCCCGGGATGTCCGCAGGTATCATACCTGTCGTCGTACTCGGATCGCGGATAAGTTCCGCCCCCTGACCATCATACTGACCACAGCCACCACGTGGATACCCTGTACCCAGAACAGATGGATCTGTAATTAGGACGGGGCTTGTAAACGGTGACCCTTGTGACGTATTCGCGTGGAGATGATCATACAGTGTGATCGGTCCTGAACCTGATGGAGGTTCTGAGCCATATCTTCCATTCGCCCCCGGTGCGGCCATGATCGGCCAAACCAAAACAGCACCGCTCACGCCATCCTTATCAACGTTACGGTATATATCAGCCTCACCTTTAAGCATATTTAGCTCTGCTCTGGATGAGATGGTCAATGTTTCACTGTTGGATACGATAGGGGCAGGATTTTGATCTGTATCGATCGTCGTCTCGACCGTCCATGTTGTATCGTTGATCCCCGCATACGTGTCTGTGATCGTACCAGTGGCAAAAATCGTGCCAGATGTTCCCTCCTCCCGATCGCCTAGATGACAAGTCAATGTCCGTAGGTCTGCACTGATGGTGGACAGCGCAGGGTCACATCCTTCTGGAACAGCATCCCAAGCGAGTGGTAATGTAATCGGGAATGTTGTTTCGAGCGTTACATTCGTTGCGTCTTGCTCATTCACATTCCAGTCGATCCGATAGCCGAAGCTATCGAATGTACGGACGATACCGTTGTTGGCAGTTTCGTCCTCACCGCTTGTACCGGGGTTACCGGTCAAGCGTGTACCGTCAAAATCCACAGCCAGCACCACTTCGGTGTTCGGGGTGGGGTATGGCGCGGCAAATGCCGTCCGCAGCGTTGCGGCTAGCCCGATAGTGACCATAATGGCTGTTATAAACAAGCCTATTATCAAATGTCGGGATCGTCTGTGCGTAGTTTGCATAGATAATCTGGGGTTATATTGTTTCATCATAGTTCCTTTATTTATCCTTTGGTTTGTTCAATTTTCTGGTTTGTCTAGTGCGTAACTTACTGCTGTTTGCATTTTCTGTACATTTTTACTTTCAATGGCAGATTGTCACATACCCTGTTGATGGCGTAATGCAGCCACAATGCTTTTTTTACCTACACTTTTACTTGCACTGCATATTTCTCTCTGAGACGATAAATATGTAAATTTATTCATTGTCTGTGTCTATTTAATTATCCTCCTATCACTTTTTGCATTGTGTTAAATAGGTTACATTTTCGGTAAGCCATAAGTCCTACTCTAGCTCTTTTTTTGAGCGTATAGGACTAATTGGCTACATACTTGTCTGTCTGTCTGTCTGTCTGTCTGTCTGTCTGGCTGTCTGGCTGGCGATCTTGCTATTCAATAGCTTGCTCGTTATTGTGCTGTGGATGCGCTAACGGCTTGTCACGAGAAGTTTGAAGCCTGACCACAGAGTTGACAGAGGCATAGAGATAAAATGGATCAGGAGATTTTCCTTTTCTCTCTCTATCCTCTGGCTTTTACCTCTGTGGTCGTCTTTTCGTTTTCGATTGCCTGACAACTTGCTGGCTCCCTACTTGCTAGCACCCCCCACTTGTGTGTGCATCCTATCGCGGCAATTGCAGTGTCCGCAATAGCGATCTAAATTTAGGCGAATCTAAATAATGTCTGTCACCTACCTTCATCGCGCCCCAAAATTGATTCTCATAACGGCTGATAAGACTGTAGTAGCATAGCATCTCGCCCCCCGCCTGAAACCACATACGCAACAATTCATACGTCAAGTTGCCCATCGTGTAAGACTTATTGAGATTGCTGTAGAGCGTCTTTTCTGCTTCTGTAATGGCGGTTAAATGTTGCCCGCCTTCGTAGCCCCACAATGAAATGCCGTATTGTTGGCAAATCGTGTGGTGTTCGATGCAGTTCGGCCGTAAATCATCCAAAATCTCAGACCGTAACGCGCTCTGAATTTGCCCCCACGACATATTGCTCCCAGCCCGAAAGCGTGAGCCAAAATAAGGCGCAATTGCAAACGCATCGACCCGACTATTAAATGTGTCGTACAGGTACGAAAGCAGCTTTCTGGCGACATTCGGTTCTTTGGCTTGCCCACAGAGGACGACCGTCGCCCGGCCGCGCACCCGTGATGAAATATAAGCGGTTTGCTTCGCTTGCCAGTACAGAGCAGCCTCTTTTTTCTCGCTCGTCGGTGCGCCAATAGACCAGCCGCGCAGTGCGGCATCTTCATGCTGCTGGAACTGACTGTTCCATATCTCGTTAGAGAACTCGAAGATCGGCCGATGGCGTGATTTATTGATCACAAACTCGACCATTTGATTGATCAAGTTAGGGGACGCTGTATCAGGAATGCACACCCAGGGTGAAGCGTGATTAAAGTTGGCGACCTCAACGATGAGCGAAAGCGGAACACCGCGAAAATCTTTCCATACCCCACCACGATAATCCCAATCCTCCCACTCCTTCGGCAAATCAGACCAATTGTAAAAAGGACGATGTGCTTTGCTGGGGTCTTTTGCTCGATTTGTCTTTTGCCAATCCATAAAACGGATGACAGGAAACAGATTGCCTCCCCATTGCGACAACATCAAGCGATCAATCGTGTTGACGCGACTGCGTTCTGATTGGGAAATTACATTGGCAGTCTCTTCAAAATGGCTAACATTCACGCCTATCGGTAACTTTGCAGGTGGAAAATATAATTGGCGTAACACAAAAGACCTCTCTTTCTTATTCGTTTATAATTACAAAGACGATGGCTTCTCCATTCTCCTCGTCACAGACATTTCCTGTTCATCACATGCCTCAGTTCGCGTCCACCATGCCTACTGACAAATAGTAGCCCATGTGAATGTGATATGCACATACCGCAGGTTTTTAAGTGTTTCAGCAAATCAGTTGGTCAGTTTGGTTTTCAGCACCAAAATAGTGCATTTCACCTGCATTTGTGGCAAAAACAAGGTCAAAACAGTAATGAAATTTGTTTGCGGCCGACTGATTTACTGACAAACTGAAGAACTGAAAAACCCTGGCACATACCGTGCTATAATGTTTAGCAATAAATTATTGAAACGGAGTTCCAAACATCATGGCTGGACATAGTAAATGGGCAAATATCAAGCATCGCAAAGCAGCGACTGACTCGAAACGCGCCAAAATCTTCACCAAAATAGCAAAAGACCTTGTGATTGCAGCCCGACAGGGTGGTGGCGATCCCGATCAAAATAGTTCGTTACGGCTTGTGTTGCAAAAAGCAAAAAGAGCAAACATGCCGACCAAAAATATCGAACGTGCCATCAAGCGTGGCACTGGCGAATTGGAAGGCGGCGAACTTTATGAACTGTTATACGAAGGATACGCACCAAACGGGGTGGGTCTGGTGATCGAAGTGGTGACAGACAACAAAAACCGTGCTGTTGCCGAGTTGCGCCATACGCTTAGTCGCTATGGCGGCTCATTGGCGGCCGATGGCGCGGTCACATGGCAATTTACCCGCAAAGGGTCGATCACGATTGGGGGTGAGAACGCTGAAGAGATCGATCAAGACGAGCTATTTATGATCGCGGCCGAAGCAGGCGCAGACGACATCGAATTTGGCGACCCTATCGAAATCTATTGCGAAATCGAAAACTTTCAAGCCGTACAGATCGCGCTCGGTGAAAACGACATCGAATTTGATGAAGCCAGCCTGATCTATGACCCCAACACCCCGATGGAACTGGGCGCAAAAGAGGCGGTACAAGTGATGAAAGTTGTCGAAGCTCTCGACGATTTAGACGATGTGCAAAATGTTTTCTCTGCCCTTGACATCACTGACGAAGCTATCGCCGAGATGATGGCATAATGAAAAAAGCGACAAATGACGAACGACGAGTGACGAATGAAGTTCGCGCTATTCGTCACTCATCACGCAACAGTTGTCACTCGCTATGCGTGTTTTAGGCATCGATCCGGGGACAGCGACGACTGGCTACGGCATTATCGACGTGGTGGATGGGGTGATGTCGGCCGTCACGTGGGGCGCGATCAAAACCCCGACGAAAACCCCGATGACAGATCGCTTGATGCAGTTGCATACAGAGCTATGCGCTTTGCTGGTCACATATCGGCCGGACACGGCCGGAGTCGAAGAGCTATTCTTCGGCCGCAACACCACCACCGCCATCACCGTCGGACAAGCACGTGGCGTGATCTTGCTCAGTCTTGCCCAAGCGGGGCTGACGATTGGTGAATACTCACCCCCAAAAATCAAAAGCTCCGTCGCAGGCTACGGCAACGCTGACAAAGCACAGGTGCAATTGATGGTGCGCCACCTGCTCGACCTAGAAGAAACGCCGAAGCCAGACGACGCGGCCGATGGTCTCGCCATCGCCATCACCCACTTCAACTACTACCGCTTCGACCAACTTACCCATTCATAAACCCACCACGCGCTATGATTGCATCCCTCACCGGCTCTGTCCAAAAAGTGACCAACGACCACCTCATCGTCCAAATCGGCGGGATCGGTCTCAAAGTGTTCGCGCCCAAAAACGTGCTGGAGAACGCCGGATCGCAAGTGTCGCTGCACACATATCTGGCAGTGCGCGAAAACGATTTGACCTTATTCGGATTTGATACCGAAGATGATTTACGCCTGTTCAACACATTGCTCGGTGTGCAAAAAGTGGGGCCAAAGCTGGCACTAGCGATTTTGTCTACCCTCAGCCCAGAACTGATTCGCAGCGCGGTTATTCAAGAGGAGGCGGTGATTTTGCAGCGCGTACCAGGTATCGGGGCAAAGTCGGCCGAGCGCATCTTGTTCGCGCTCAAAGGCAAACTGGATTATGCTGAGAGCAGCCCTACTGGGCTGGTTAGCGACGTAGACGCAGACGTGATCGACGTATTGACTTCCCTCGGTTTTAGCATTGTCGAATCGCAAGCAGCCCTGCAAAAAGTCCCCCGCGAAATCAGCGACATCAATGAACGAGTTGCTCAAGCTCTCCAGAGCCTAGACCAACAATCATAATCTTGACACTCTTATGGTTCACGCAATCTACCCCGGCACATTTGACCCCGTTCACAACGGACACCTCGACATTATCAATCGGGCGGCTTTATTATTCGACCAATTGGTGATCGGCGTATTTGATCATGAAGCGGCCGGAAAGCAGATCAAAAAGGTGGCGTTTTCGGCCGCGACACGCATTCAATTTATCGAACAAAACATCCAACATCTATCAAACGTGCGCGTGATGCCATACAATATGTTGACAGTCGATTTCGCCCATGCGGCCGGGGCGGCCGTCATCGTGCGCGGGTTGCGCGTCTTCTCAGATTTCGAGTTTGAGTTTCGGATGGCACACGCCAACCAACGCTTGGCACCAGAGATCGATGTCGTTACATTACTAGCGCGTGAGGAACACACCTTTTTGAGCGGGACAACGGTGCGCGAGATCGCTGCATTTAACGGCGATGTGAGTACAATGGTGCCTGCCAACGTCGAAGCCGCTTTGAAAAAGCTCTATCAAACATGAACGGGTCGTCGTGTCGTGAGCAGACAAATTGATCAACCCGCTATTACCGACAATTATTTATGGATATTTTGCACTTAGTTGAACGCCTAGAAAAAACCTTGAACGAGAGTCGCCGCCTGCCGTTGACCGCCAATTTGCTGGTCGATGAAGATCGCATCTACAACGTGATCGACCAGATGCGCGTCGCCATTCCCGAAGAGATCAAACAAGCCCAGCGCATCGAAGCAGAGCGGGAACGCATCATTGCCCACGCGCAGGAAGAAGCAGAACGCATCCGCGAATTGGCGCGGCAAGAGGCGCAAGAGTTGGTCAACCGCGATTCAGTTGTGCTAAATGCGCGGCGCAAGGCGGACAGCATCATCGACATCGCGCACCGCGATGCAGACCAGGTGCGCTATGGGGCAGACCAGTATGCGTCGCAGGTGTTGGCGCATACCGAGTCTGATATGTCGCAAGCGTTAGAAATTATCCGTAATGGGTTAGCCAGCCTAGAGCAAAATATGGCGTATGAGCAGGAAGAACCACAAGAGCAACTCGCGGCCGGGCAGGGGCAATTGGTCGAAGGTGAACGCGGCTAGTGCCGATGCTCGTCTATCGTTAAACGATAGGGCTTATGCAAAACCGGCCACGTAGGGACACGGCGCGCCGTGTCCAATACATACCAAGCCAAGCGTTTTACTCGCTACCGCTCCGGTTGAAACCGGCTGCTACGCCGACTGAAACCCGTTTGAAACGGGTTTTTCGCAGCGCCGTCAGGCGCACTGACAGCCCGTGTGTTTCAACACCGGG
>CALECP010000024.1 GCA_937949915.1 uncultured Anaerolineae bacterium | reverse complement strand
TCTATCAGAATGCACACTACCACTTGATCTCATTTGATTTTCGATCAGGTAAGTTACGAACGCATTTCTTCATATCAATTCAACGCTTGCAACAACGTCTGTGCTGCGACTTTGCCTAATTCATTCGCGGCCAACGGGCTTGCACCCGTGATCAACTTCCGATCAACCTGTGTCGTATCATCCGATTTCTTGTTGACGATAATCGCGCCTAACTGGGTGAGTTGCTCCTCTAATCGCCACGGCATGTGGCCGGGCAAATAGCCAATCATCGGAGTCTGTTTATCCACAGAATCAGGGAAAACAGCCATCTTGTACCCTTTGTAGAGAAACGGTTGATTATTGAGCGTGGTTGCCAACAACGACCCCGGCCCGTGACAAAGCGTGATGGTAAATAGCTCGTTCTCATGCGCCCAACGCAATACCTTGCCCACATTTGCGTCCTCTGGAATGCCCAGCATCGCGCCGTGACCGCCCGGTACAAACACGGCCGCATACGACTCCGCATCACCCAATGAACCATCTACAAATTCCTGCAATGGCGTGGGGTTCTCAAAACGCGCTTTGTACGCATTGTAAATCCCCATCACATGCTCATCGTTCTGGGGCATCGCCCACATCTCAAAAACGACAGGCTTGCCCGTTGGCGTTGCGATTTCAAACTCGAACCCAGCATTTTGCAGATGCAGCATGGGAAGCAACGCCTCTACGGGATGGTTTCCGGTAGAAAACAGCTTGCCATTTCGCATTGCCATGTTCTTCTGCTCACTGAAAATGACGAGGATTTTTGACCGATTCCCCGCATATTTGTCGTATGAGATCGGCTCAAAATCAGTTTTATCAACGGTCGCCATCTTCAATGCTCTTTTTGAAGGACGGTAAGAGCCATCTGGCTCCAATTGTGGGGCAATTCCTAACAGTTTTTTCAACATATCTATCGTTTCCTTAAATCGCAACAGTCGCAATAATTTCTTTATGGCTGAGATTTTATGATGCGAAACCAAAGAAATGAATACACATATCATCGCAATGCTTGCACAATCCTACAGTCACATGAAAAAACTGATTGCTCTGCACATCACCTTTTGTTATCGTATTGTACATGGCGTATCAACAACATAAATTCGAGCAATTGGTTGACCTGGCGGCACAATACGCCCCACAAGAGGGCGTGAATTTTACATGTATCGACAACTTTGGCACACTCAAATCGTCCGCCCCGCAAAGCAGACATCCCACCTGTGATCCTCATCATTGGGCAAGGTGCGAAAACCTGTTTTGTCGGCGATCAAACGCACGATTTCACCGTTGGCGATGTGTTGGTCTCGTTTTATCCGATAGCGATGGAAGCGCAGATTGTAGAAGCCAGTCCCGATAAACCGTTTTTGGCGGCCGGGATAGCGATGGATTTGGATCGGATGGCCGAGATTCTTCTGCGGATCGACCGGATTGAGGGGGCCGTTGCTAAACCTGTTTCACTCAATCCATCTAATATCTGCTCCCTTTCGTTGAACGATACTTTACTCGACCCGTTTATCCGACTATTCAAATTGCTTCCCAATGCCAGAGATGCACAGATGCTGGCCGATTCGGTTATCGACGAAATTTACTACCGCCTTCTGTGTGGTGAACGGGGTGACGAATTGCGCTTTCTCTTGCAACAAAGGGGGGACGTTCAGCGCATATCAAAAGCGGTTGCGTACATTCACCACAATCTCGACAAAACGATTTCGGTAGAAGCGTTGGCAAGCATGGTTCACATGGGGCAGACGACGTTTTACGAAAACTTTAGGAATGTGATGCACCTCTCCCCGTTGCAATATGCCAAATCTGTGAAGCTATATGAGGCGCAAAAGTTGATCAAAACAGGGAAAAATGTGAGTGAAGCAGGCTATTTGGTTGGCTACAACAGTCCGGCTCAATTCAGCCGAGAATATAAGAGACATTTTGGTTTTGCGCCGTCCGCAACTTAAAAAAGTGAACCCTGACCGATTCCAACAATGACCGCAATCCAGCCGTCTGCATAATTAAAGAACGCGCCAAATTAACTGGCGCGTTCGTGTCTATTTCTATTGAGTCTGCTACTGAGGCTGCCACGCAAGCTCGGTGATCTCGTCTTGGCTAAAGCGGGTCAGGTGCTTCGACACGATCCATTTCAGGCGATCAAGTTCCTCTGCCCCGGTGCTTTTTAGCTGGAATGAGAGCGTTGATTCTGCTGCTTGGATGTCGCATCGGCCGAACCCAAATTCGACGTAGCCTTTATCCGCTTCATAGCCAGCATCTGTTTTTCGGCCGAAATGATTGACCAATGCTTTCATATAACGCGACGCTTTTTCTGTTTGAATAGTAGTTGTTGCTTTCATATTTTTTGCTCTTTAATTTTAACGCATACAGGATAGCGTTTCTGGTAAATTTTACGGGGGTAGCTATCCTGACCGAGAGAGGTCATAAGACAGTTTTACCAAATCGGTGATGACGGTCACTTCTGCTTCGTTGCGGGGGCTGTACACCAAGAGCATGACCGGATAAGCGGGGTGACGTTCGCCCCATCCGGCCGCTTCGATGTCGGCCGAGACGCTTTGCGGCATCGCTATGTGCATACTGCCGTCCTGATGTGCGCCATCCTCATAATGGTGAATGTGAGCGTGCCAGTCGGCCGCGCCCTGCCCAATAAACGCCCGGCCGATGTAGCCGCCCCGTTTGGCGATGCGAATGCCATCCAGCGCATTGATGCTGGCGATCAACTTTCTCTGCAATGTTTCCGAAGCGCGTTCGCTCTCTTGACGGTGTGGCACAGGGCCGACTGTGGCGGGGGCATCGCCCTCTCGTATCGGTAAAGTGATACCGGCAACGGTTGTTGTGTTTGTTTGTTGTGTTTTAACCATGCCATTATTATGGCGGGGAGGCGTGATGATCGAAAGAGCTTTTTCAAGTCAAAAATGGTACTTTTTACGGATGATCGCCATCTAGCGATTGCGCGACAGGAAGAAATCCGCACGGAATTGGCGGGGTGTTTGTCCTGTCTCACGCTTGAAATAGCGGCCGAAATAACTGGCATCCGCGAACTGTAATTCTTCCGCGATTTCGGCCGCCGTCTGCTCCGTATATACCAAGAGCCGCTTTGCTTCAAGCACAATCCGCTTGCGAATCAGTTGCGCGGCCGATTGCCCCGTGATCCCTTTTGTCGTCTCCGATAAATGCCCGCTCGTCACCCCCAGCGCATTCGCATAAAAGGCGAGTTCATGCTCGGCCGTGGCATTCGCCTGCACCAGCTTCAAAAATTGCTGTGTCAACTGCTGCCCCACCGGGACATCGTGGGCGGCGGGGCGCACGTTACGTTGCTGCCTGTGAATGTTAATCAGCAACAGTTGTAGCCGTGCCACCAGCGATGTGACCCAATTCAAATCGCGCTGCTTGTATTCGGCCGCCATCTGGTGAAAATGCTCAGTGATCTGGGCTGCCTCTGCCGCACGGAAATCGAGAACTTGCTGCTGGTCGGCCGCATCAAATAGATGAATCTGTGACAGAAAATTACTTGCGCCAGACATGACAAAAAGCTCTTCGGTAAAGAGCAAATAGTAGCCGGTGGGTGGTTGCTCAACTTCCCAATACTGCACTTGGGCGGGGGCGACAAGGTGCAGTTGATTGCCCTGCAAATGGTGTTTTTCAAAGTCGATGATGTTTGCGCCTTGCCCGTCGATGATCCAAATCAGCAGGTGAAAGTTGTGGCGGCGCGGCCGCTCTGTAAATGCTTTCGCAGACGCATCGGCAAGGCGGCCGATTGAGAAAGGGATGCCCGTTTCGGCCGATTGATACGACCCGATTGTGATGATGCTCGTCATTAATCACACCTCAAGATCAAGCGCGTTTCAGCCGTTCGCGCATTCTACCTCTGAGAGCATAGCGATCCCTTGTGTGAGCAAATGGATCGTTTGATCGGTCACTGTTTCGGCCGAAACGCGCCGTTCGCCACGTGACCATGCCAGTGCTGTGCCAAACACCATCCAGCTTGTCGAAGTGGCGACCCATTCGGCCGAATTGATTTCAGACACCTGCGCCCAACGCAATAACACCGCGTCAATATGCGGCTGAATTTGTCGCTCAATAGGCGGGTGATCATGCCCATGGCGGGGCGCATATTTATCATCGAACTCCTTCAAAAATTCACACGTCGCCAACATCAAAAGGTGTAGATGCGCGGCCGTAAACCGTTCGCACGTCCCCACTTTGCTCTCCAGCTTCTCCTGAAACGCCCCCCGTACCATGTACTCCAGCAATTTATATTTGTCCTCAAAATGTGCGTAGAAGGTGGCGCGATTAATGGTCGCCTGCTCTGTGATTTTCTGCACCGTAATCTGGCTAAACGGCTTTTCGCGCATGAGCGTACACAGCGATGCAGCTAAATCGCGGCGTGTACGGATGATTCTGGGGTCTAATTTTTTCTCTTTAAGCAACATTTTTCACCTTTTGTTGTTTAACTCACCTTTTTTCAAAAGCTGTTGGTTGCTTGGTGTACTTAACAACAGTAGTATTCTAGGCGACACACGAATAATAAGCAACAGATGTTGCAAAGCAATCAAGCCAGCCCTCACTTTGATGAAGGCATCAATGAAGTTTAACGAGGTTCAAGCAATGAAAATAGTCGCATTTGGCGCAAGCAATAGCCAAAAATCAATCAATAAAGCATGGGCAACCTACGCTGCTAAACAGCTCGATGGTGAGGTCGAAGTGATCGATCTCAATGCGTATGAGATGCCGCTCTACAGCGTAGACCGTGAGCAAGCCGACGGCATTCCAGCGCAGGCGCAACAATTCTATGACAAAATCGGCCGCGCCGACGCGCTCATCATTTCATTTGCCGAGCATAATGGCAACTACACGGCCGCCTATAAAAATCTGTTCGATTGGGCATCACGTATCGATCAAAAAGTGTATCAGGACAAACCGGCCGTGCTATTGGCCACCTCGCCCGGCGCACGTGGGGCAAGCAGTGTGCTGTCCATCGCACAATCGGCCGCGCCCTACATCGGCTTAGATGTAAAGGCAACGCTCTCGATGCCCAGTTTTTATGACAACTTTGATGGTGAGAAAGGGGAGATGACCAATCCAGACATTCAGGCTCAACTTGCGGCCGCAGTCGCAACGCTTAGCGAATAATCCCCACCGCGCTGGGGCTATACGATGTCACTTTTTCACCCCCTGAAAAAACGACTGTTTCGTATACGCCACCGCTTCGTCAATCGTGATCTTCTCTGATGCGATCAACGACCACGCGGTCGCCAGCGTGCTTTCATAAAATGAGACAATCCATACAGTCGGCAATTGAGGCGCGATTTCGCCAGCCTCTTTTGCTTGCTCAATCACTGTTGCCAATTCGTTGCGTTGTTGTTCATCAATCTGCTTAACGATGTCGCTATCGGCCGCAATCGTCCACAGCTTGATCAAAAACTGAAAGCGATCTGCAAGTGGCATCACCGCCTCGATTTCAGCTTCGATAGCGGCACGGCCGGATAGCTGTTTCAATGGGGCCGTGACAGTGTTAAGCTGTTCCAAACAGATGATCGCCAGCTTTTCGATCAACGCTTCACGCGATTCAAAATGACGATAAAGTGTTGCTCGGCCGACACCGGCCGCGGCCGCGATTTCTGACATTCCGGCCGCCGGATTGAGCGAAAATGTCTCGATACTCGCTTCGATAATCGCCTTTTCAGATTGGATGAATCGCTTATCTTTTTTCATTGCCCTTATTATACCGTCTGCTCTATTTCAGGTTTATGAGACATGTATGTATCATTTCTTTCGATCCTATGCTACAATCGACCCATGAAGATATTAATCATCGGTGCTGGCGCATCAGGTATTACGGCCGGTCATATTTTGGCTGAGAAGGGCATACAGTTTGAGATTTTAGAGGCGACGGCCGTGCATGGCGGCCGACTTAAAAAAAGCGATGCTCTCGCCGATTTTCCGATAGATTTGGGGGGCGAATGGGTGCATAAATGGATCAAAGCGACACCCCCTCTGGCAGACAGTTTGTTGCAGGGGAAAAATCCCAAGTTTGAGACATTTCAGTATCGGCCGCAGACGTATTCGCTCTGGAAGTACGGGCGATTGTGGAAGATGAACTTTTTCAGATTCCTCGCCATGAATGACGATAAATTTATTGATTCGACTTGGTTCGACTTTTTTGATGCACTGGTCACGCCTTCATTACAAGCGCGGATTCATTACAACAGCCCCGTCCATAAAATTGAGTATGGCGACGAAAACGTTGTTGTCACAACCACTTCAGGAGAACAGTTTGAAGCGGACAAAGTGCTGGTGACAGTTCCGATAACGGTATTACAGCGAGAACAGATCACATTTGAGCCGCCATTGCCGGAAGAAAAAATAACGGCGATCAACAAAGAGCAAATGCCAGATGGGTTGAAGGTTTTCATCCATTTTTCAGAGCGGTTTTATCCTGACTTCTTGTTCATCGACTCCGTACTCTACAATGTGGGTCACGCCCATGGTTATTATGATGCCACGCTCGGTAAAAAGACGAATCAGCACGTGCTAGGACTGCTTGTTGATGGGGAAAGGGCGACAAAAATCACGTCGCTAGACGATGACGATGCGATTATCAAGTACGTACTCGACGAGCTAGATGGCATTTTTGATGGGCAAGCAACACAACATTACATCAACCACGTTGTACAAAATTGGAGCAAAGAGCCGTTTATTCAGGGAACATACTCACACCGGAAAAGTTCTGTGGAAACACTTGCCGCGCCTGTAGCGGACAAAGTTTATTTTGCAGGCGAAGCGATGAATATCAATGGTAACACGATTGCCGTTCATGGGGCGAGTGAATCATCATACCTCATGTTGGATAAGATGCTGGCGGATGTCTCGCGCTAAACATCGGCCGCCAAAAAGAGTGTGCGCTATCGTTTGTTGCTTTTGCTAATTAGCCGGAAATGCTACGCCGCTCTCTTTGAGTGAGACGTATCTGTTACGGCCGATCACGATATGATCCAGCACCGAGATGCCGAGTAATTTCCCCGATTTAATCAGTTCATCTGTCACATCATAATCTTGTTTCGATGGATTGGGATCGCCGGAGGGATGATTGTGGAAAACGACGACCCCGGCCGCATTTTCACGGATCGCTTCACGGAATAGCTCTGCTACGCGGAAGGCGGTGGTGTTGATGCTGCCAATCGTAATGGTGCAGATTTTGATCAAGCGTTGGCGGGTGTCGAGCAGCAAGACGCGCACATGCTCTTGCTCCAGAAATGCCATATCAGCCATCACGATATTGGCGGCATCGGCCGGGGTTTTTATATGCGGCCGTTCTTCTGGTGCGGCCGCCAATAGCCGCCGCCCCAGTTCCAACGCCGCCTTGATCTCCACCGCTTTGGCAGGGCCGATCCCTGGCACCGTTTGCAGTTCGGTCAGCGTCGCCTGTGCCAGACCGGGCAGCCCACGAAATGTTGCCAGCAACCGTTGTGCCAGTTGCAACACATTTTCGCTGCCGCTGCCCGTCCGCAAGATGATGGCAAGCAATTCGGCCGAGCCTAAGCTACTTGCGCCACTTGCGATTAGCCGTTCTCGCGGCCGTTCCTCTGTCGGCAAATCATGGATCGTGTGGTACATCGTCTCGCTTTGCTTTTAATCGAGTGGCTGATCCGCGCTCTTGATCAATACGACCAGTTCCTCCCACTCTTCCGAGGTGAGATGGAGCGTGATGCCGCCCAATTCGACATGGTAGGCTGTATCGCCATCCATGTCACTTGTCCAAACGATAAATGATTCGGTCACAGCCAATGTATCGTGATCGTCATCGGCCGGTGTGTTTGTGTGTGCATGTTCGCTCATAACCTGAACTGTACACGCTGTCGCAAATGTTGCAAAACCGATTGTGAAAATGCTGCTACAATGTCACGATGCAAGACGATCAACAACAGTTAACACACATTGACGCGCAAGGAAACGTGACGATGGTCGATGTGGGCGATAAAGCGATGACAGTCCGGCGGGCAGTGGCGCGGGGGTCTGTGGTGATGCGGCCGCAAACGCTCCGTTTGATCATGGCGGGGCAAATGAAAAAAGGGGATGTGCTGACGACTGCCAAGCTGGCTGGCATCATGGCAGCGAAGCGCACGGCCGATCTGATTCCGTTGTGCCATCCATTGCCATTGACCAAAATAGAGGTGTCGCTGACACCGAATGAAGAAACGGCCGCCATCGACATCGAAGCAGTGGTCAAAGTAGACGGCAAGACCGGGGTTGAAATGGAGGCATTGACGGCCGTTAGCGTTGCCGCGCTGACGGTGTACGACATGGCAAAAGCGGCCGATCAAACGATGCGCCTGACAGAGATTCGACTGGTCGAAAAAACGGGCGGCAAGCGCGACTATTTTGATGGTGCATAACAACGTACGATTTTGAATGTGTGCGATGGCTGTATGAGAAATAGCAAAAACTGTATCGTCGTTGCTTGCCAGTAAGGTACGGCCGTTTATACTTGCCAATTGATCAGGTGAAATGTGATCATGCAGAAGAGAAAATTATCGGCGGCCGTTGTCGCCATGCTGTGCGTATGTATGTTTGTTGTCTTCGGCCGAGGGGCGGGGACGGCCGATGCGCGGCAGCCTACCGATTCCCCCGTCGGCACCAATCTTAGCCCCATACACGACTGGAGCAGCGAACAACCCTTTCTCGATGTATTCCGCACAGCGCGAGAGTGGACACCGCAATGCAACTATGGCGAACCGGGCTGCACGGGCGGCTGGTCTACGGGCGAAGAGCATTTGATGGACATCGACACCAACGGATGGATCAAATCATTGCCCGACGTGAGCGATCCGGCCGTGTATACGTTTGTCAGCACACTCGTTTTTAGCGGGGACGAACGGCTACCGATTGCAGGGCGTTATGTCGTCATTTACGACGGATATGGCACACTTGAGTACGACATGGGCGCAACAAAAGTCGCCTCGCAATCAAGTGTCAATCGGGACGTGGTCGATGTAGACGGGAGCGGGACAGTACGCATTAAAATCACCGAAACGCGCAAAAGCAATTACATCCGTAACATCCACATGTTTCGCATCGAAGAAGAAGCGACGTGGCGGGATGAGTTGTTTGCGGCCGACTTTATCGACCGACTGGGCGACTTTAGCACCGTGCGCTTTATGGATTGGATGCGTACCAACAACAGCCACCAAGCATTGTGGAGCAATCGGCCGACTGACGAAATGGCGACCTACACCACCGACAAAGGTGTCCCTATCGAAACGATGTTGGCACTGGCAAACCATGCTGAACGCGATCCCTGGTTCAACATTCCCCACCAAGCAGACTCTGATTACATCACCCGATTTGCCGAAATGGTGCGCGACCAACTCGATCCCGGTCTCGCCGTCTATGTCGAACATTCCAACGAAATTTGGAACAGTTCATTTGAGCAATATCAGTACGCTGTGGCGCGGGGGCGGTCGATGTTTAGCAGTGGCTCAGATTTTGAACGCGCTCTCAACTGGCACGGCCGTCGCACGGCCGAAATATGCGACAGTTGGAAAAACGTGTTTGGCGACGATGCCGACCGTGTGCGCTGTGTGGCCGGTTCGCAAGGGGCGAGCAGCACCGTCAGCCGCATCGTTCTCGAATGCTCATTATGGGCTAGCGGCCGGCCGTGTACCGATCACGGAGTCGATTATTTAGCGATTGCGCCGTACTTTGGCAACTATCTAGGGCATCCCACCCTTGCCAACGAAATAGACGGCTGGACAAACGACAGCGATGGTGGACTAGATCGCCTCTTCCGTGAATTGCGGCAGGGGGGCGAGATCAATGGTGACGCGGGCAACCTCACCATTCCGACGAACGGTGCGCTCGAACAAGCGTATGCGATGATGGCCGAATCGGCGGCCGTAGCCCGTCGCAACAACGTTCACTTGGTCGCCTACGAAGGCGGTCAGCATTTGGTCGGCTATGGCAGCGTCGAAAACAACGAGCGCATCACCGAGCTGTTTATCCGGGCGAACCGGGATGCGCGCATGGGCGAACTGTACCGTGATTATATGAACGAATGGCGACGCAAAGGGGGCGATCTGTTCGTCCATTTCTCGTTAGCAGAAGTGTATACAAAATGGGGTAGCTGGGGCTTGCTCGAATACATCACCCAAGCCGGTAGCCCGAAATATGACGCGATCACCACCTTTATTGCCGACAACCCTTGCTGGTGGCAGTGTCAATTGATCGTGGCGACTGATACGCCCACCCCGACCAATACGCCAACGGCGACAGCTACGCCAACTGAAACGCCTACGCCCTCTGCGACACCGACAGGCACACGTTTGCCCACAGACACGCCGACCAACACCCCAACGCCTACGCCGACAGAAACACCAACCGCTACGCCGACAGATATTCCCAATGCGGTGGCGACCAGTACGCCATTGGTCACACCTGGCACAGAAGAATTGACACCGATTGTCATTGGGGAAGCGCTCACACCTATCGTGATCGTGCTTGCGACAGCTACGCCATCCCCATCACCTGTGGCGACCAGTACCAGTACACCGACCCCGACACCCCGGCCGACACAATCATTCGTGGCGACCAGCACCCCACGTGCGGCCGAACCTGATCTTGATAATTTGCCGACTGTCCCCACCGCGACATCACTGCCCGACTTTGTGGTAGACGACATCAAAGGATTGGTGCGCCGCAGTGCAGACGGTGCATGGGAACCGATGGTGCAGGTACAGATTTTGGACAAGACGTTGCGCCCTGCCGTGAATAAGCAAGTGACGGCGCAAATGTATTTGGCAGGCAACAAGCGCATATCATGCACCACAAATGCAGTAGGCATGTGTACGCTGATGGGTGGGCTATTGCCGATAGATGCAGCGAACACATTTGTCGTTATCGAGACGATTGATGATATGACGTTGCCGTATCCCTACGCGCTCGAAGTGAGCGACTATCCCAATGGGTTGATGCTGTATCGTGGGGTTGCGCCGGTAGCGGTGCAGTTCGGACGTTTGTCTGTTATACGCTCTGTCAATGGGGCGGCTTGGGCGGTCGGCACATTAGCCACGCTTTCGCTGTTCGTCGCCTATCGCCGCAATAGCAGTGCTTTTACTTCTCGTAGGTCAAATAGAAAGACGAACACAGCGTAGACACCGACACCGACCAGCCCACTGATGCCGACGGTGAGTATCTCGCCAAGATTGCCTGCGACGCGGCCGGTGAGCAAAGTAGACGCATACCACGCGGCCGCGCCCATAATGACGGCCGCCACCAACACCCTGCCAGCCAGCACGCCCACTTGATAACCACGCAATGATCCTGCTTCACGCCGTAGCAAAACCAGCATCAAAACGGTGTGCGTCACATGCTTGATCATGTCGGCCACCATCAGCGTAAAGAAGCCCAACGGGAAAAATAGCACCAGCATAAAAATCGTATACACGACCAAACTGACCATGCCGATAATGGCGGGGCGGCGTGTGTCCCCTCTGGCGTAGGCAGCGTATACCAGCATCAAGTCGATGCCAGCAAACGGCAGCCCGACGGCGTACAGGCGCAACGCTTGGGCGGTGATGGTGACATCTTTGGCGATAAATTTTTCGTTGCCAAATACGAGATCGATAATCGGGTGGGCGAGAACGAACAGACCGACGGCCGCCGGGACGATGAGAGCCAGCACGAGCCGGAGACCATTCGCCAGGGTCGCTTTGAATGCGTCGTCCCCTTCTCGCGCTTTTTCGGCGAGGGTGGGCAAAATAGCGGCCGAAATGGCGGTCACGATCAGACCAAACGGGAATTGGTAGAGGGTGGTGGCGTTGACCATGTAGCTGACCGCACCATCTCCGGCCGGGGACAAATTGGCGATTTTGTAACTGAGCATCATCACACCCATATTAAGAAGCAGCACCGCCAGCACAGGGGTAAACAGCCTGATGATTTTCCGCACGGCCGGATGCTTGAGATCGAAGTGCCAGCGCAAACGCATATCGCGCAAAAAAGGAGCTTGCACCGCAATTTGCAGCACCGACCCCAGCAGCATACCAAAGATCAAAATAGAAACATCTTCGCGCCATGCCCATGCAGCGATGACAATAGTGCCATTAAAAACGGCCGGGAGAAAGGCGGGAATCGTAAACCGTTTGAGCGCGTACAGGAGCGAGGTGAAAATGCTTGATGTGCTGAGAAAGAGTACGACTGGGAAGGCGATCCGCATCAGGTTAAGGGTTTTTGGTTGCAGGGCAACGTTTTGCATGTCGCTGACACCAATCGCAAACCCAATCGGCCGGTACAGCAACTCGGCCAGCACGACAAGGACGAATAACGCGACCAGGGCAACGCTGAGAAAGGCACTGACGGCCGACCATAGCACGTCTCGGTCTTCGCTTTCAGCCAATTCGTTAAAGGTTGGCACAAGGGCTGATTCGACCATGCCGCCCCGGATCATCTCGAACAACGTCATCGGCACCAGCACGGCAAGCTGGTAGACGCTGGTCAGGTCTGCCCCAAAGACGCGGGTAATGGTCATCTGCCGCACCAAGCCCAGCAGTTTGCTGACGATGTTACCCAGCGCGAGGATGCGGGTGGCACGGGCGAGGCTGGTGTCTGTATTGGGGGGTTCGGGGGTGGGTACGGCCGCTTGTTCCGTTGCTTCTACCATAGATCGAGTAGTGTAGCAGAAAAAGAGCGGAGGGTTGAGCGCACCGTCCCCCGCCATCGGAGCGTCGGATGATCGCGATCAAGATTTCTCATTGCTTGTGACCGCTCCCTCGGTCGTTGGTTTGAGTACGGCCGATACGGCCGCGCAGTCAGCCTTACTCATCGCTACGATACTATTTGCAACCCTCACAGCACTGTCATGGTGTATGCGCCGCCACTCAGTTAAAGACGATGTAGAAAACAGTTCGGCTAAGTACATCAGTCACAAGTTAAGGAAATAAGTGGGCTGTCAAATCAAGAGCGTGTACGCTTGATTCATGGCATCTACACCCAACTCAGAGCAGAAGAAACGCAAAAGAAGTTCAGTTCGTCATACACGTGCAGTACAAGCAGACCGCTTGAAACAACCGATTGCCGATAACTTACCCGAACATGTTGAAAAATTGTTTCGTGAGTTCGTTCGCCCAATAACAATGGCACAAGTTCGCACGTTTCATGAGAAAGGTCTCCGAGAAAGGACGCTAACATTACCGGTGATGATGGCTCTTTTCTTAATGGCAACTTGGCGACAAATCAGTGGAGTGAGCGAATTGTCCCGATTGATACGAGATGAATCGGCTCTCTGGGAGAAGCCAATCAAAGTATCACAACAGGCTATTTCTGAACGGTTGAAAACATTGCCACCTGTTTTGATTCTGAATGTCCTCAATAGCCTGATGCCGATCATGCAAAGTCGTTGGGAGTCCCGCAAACGCCCCCTGCCACCAGAAATAGCGTGGGTCAAAAAGCAATATGACGACTGTCTGGTGGTCGATGGGTCTACATTGGATGCACTGGTGCGAAAAGTTGGATTATTGCGTGACAATGAGAAATATCCCCTAGCTGGGAAAATGACAGGGTTGTTACATTTGGGGTCTCAACTCCCGCATACCCTTTGGTACGATGAACGGGCGACAGCACACGACCAGACATTTTGGGATGTGATTGTGCAGACAGTGACAAGCGGTAGTTTTTTGGTCTTTGATTTAGGCTATAGCAACTTCACGTATTTTCAAGCGTTGAGTGCCAAGAACGTCACATGGCTCACCCGTGCCAAGAGTAATCTCAAATTTCAAAAGATTGAAGCGATTGTGACCACCCCATTTTATCGAGACACAATTGTCTGGATTGGTTCTGGCGATGACCGCCAGCGAGTTCGCTTGCTCGAAGTATTGCATGGGAACAAATGGCGGCGTTATTTGACGAATGAACTCGATTCATCTCGCTTGCCTGCACGGGAGTGCGTTGCCCTCTACCACAGACGATGGTCAATTGAGCGTGCTTTCTTTGTTGTCAAACGGCTGCTTGGATTAGCCTATTTTTGGTCAGGCGCGCAAAATGCGGTTGCATTTCAACTTTGGTCTGTCTGGATTGTTTA
>CALECP010000023.1 GCA_937949915.1 uncultured Anaerolineae bacterium | reverse complement strand
GCCTGTCGTCTCCCATTCGGCGATGGTGGTATCGGCGGCCGCGATCTTTGTTTCTGCTTCGGTGATGGCGTGGGTGATTTGCTGGCGGGTGCGGGTGAGCGTCGTTTTTTCTGTCAGTTGGGCGTTCAGGGCGGCCGTTTCAGTTTGTAGGTGGGGAATGACGGTGTCGTCTGCCAATTGCGTTTGTAGATCGGCTAATTTAGCCGCGCCGTCTTGGGCTTGCCATGCGGCCGTGGTGCGTGCTGCTTCGGCTAATTGTGCTTCTGCGTGGGCCAGTTGCTGGCGGTGCTTTTGTAGTTGGCTTTCGAGCGTGGTGGTGCTGCGGATGCGGCCGTCTAGCTCCTTCATTTTCTCTGTCATAGTAGACAGCCGTTTTTGATTGGCACGATAATCGTTGCCGAGGGTTGTGCCTTCTTGCTGTAGTTCGGAGAGGACGGCCGAGAGATGGCTTTCGGTGAGCGGTTGCCCACACAGCGGACACAGTTCGCCGGTGCTGGCTTTGAGGCGATCCATGCGCTCTTTGAGCTTTTGCATGAGATCGTTGAGGCGGGGTTGTTCGCTGGTGGTGAGGGCGGCCGCTTCTGTTTTGAGTGCGGTTAATTGGATGCGATCTGTGTTGAGTTTGTCGGCCGCCATCGTGAGCCGTGTGATTTCGGCCGTGCTGGTGGCGGCCGCTTTTTGTAGCTCTGTTTGGGCGGTGGCGGCCGTGGCGGCAGCCTGCGCTTCTCGTGCTAATTGGGTCGCTTGTTGGGTCAGCAATTGGCGCTTGTGTTGGGCGGCCTGCAATCGTTCACGGGTGGTTTGGTGGGCTGTTTCGACATCGGCAAGGGTGGCGAGTTGGGCATCTGTTTCTGCTTGCTGGGCGCGGTTGGCTTCTAGCGTCGTGGCTAATTGCTGGCGGGTGGTTTGCAGTTGGGCGACTTGATCGGCCTGTGCTGACAGTGTTTCTTTTTGCGTCGTTAGGCGGCTGCGTTGCTGGGCGATAGCCAGTTCGTGCGGCCGTTGCGCTTGGATGATGCCATGAAACAAATCTGCTTTTTCTTGCCATTGATCCGCTTGCGCTTGGTAGGTGTCGAAGTCGCTTTTTTGGGTGGCGATGGTCGCTTTGTCGGCGAGAATGGCGGTGTATTGGGTGCGTTGGGTTTGGCGTTGGTCGAGGGTGGTTTGGAGGGTGGTGATGCGGTCGGTGGCGGTGGTTTGCTCTTGCTGAATAGTGCTGATCAGTTGCTGCTGGCGGGTGAGGGCATCGGCCGCTTGGCGGAGCTGGCGCACCAGTTGTTCTTGGGCGTTGAGCGTCACTTTGAGTGTTTCAGATTGCGCTTGTAGGGCGCTGAGTATCGCTTCCCGTTCTTCGCGTTCGAGCAGTTCTGTTTCGATGTCGCCCATGCGGCCGTCGAGTAGGCGCAAGTCGTTTTCGAGTGCTTTGCGTTTTTCGGCTGCTTTTTCTTTATAGATGTCCCACTGGTTGACACCGAGTAACTCGGCAAGAATCTCTTTGCGTTTGGCGGCCGTCTGGGTGGTGAACGCATCGGCCGCGCCCTGCAAGAAAAAGCTGACGTTGATGAAGGTGTCGTAATTCATGTTCAACGTTTGCTCTATCGTCGCTTGGGTTTCGCGCATTTTCGTTTCGCTCATGCTGCGCCAACTGTCGCCGCTCTGCAACTGAAATTCGAGGCTGGCCCGGCCGCTGCGCTTTTTTTTGCGGATGACGCGATAGACGGCTTCTTCGAGCGCGAACATGAACCGCACTTCGGCCGTTTCCCCGCGCACGGCCGCGAGCCGGTTGACGACATCATCGTCGCTACTGGCCCGCGATTTGCCGAATAAGGCCCAGATCATCCCTTCGAGCAGAGATGATTTACCAGCCCCGTTTTGCCCGGAGATACAGGCGAGTGCGATACCGCCAAAGTCGAGGGTGGCGGTTGTTTGATACGACAGAAAGTTAGTGAGTTCTAGCTTGAGTGGAATCATGAGCGGCCGAAATGTACCGGGGAATAATGTGGTGTGCAAATGTGTGTGCTTTCATCATCGACCAACGGCACAAGCAGGCCATGGGCCACGAGGCGGGATCACACATTCGCCCGGTAAATCGGCCGGGGGAGCATCACCGGTGGTTGCACAGGCTGGCCACGGGCCGCTTGTTGGAATGACACATGCGCTTGGCGAGCCGGGTGCGCCGTTTGTGGCGCACGGCGGCCACGGCCCACGCGACGGAATCACGCATCCGTTCGGCAAAGCGGCCGGGGGGGTATCTCCGGCCGTTGCACAGGGGGGCCATGGGCCACTGGGCGGAATGGTGCAGTCACCTGTCCCTGTCGCTGGGTTTTCGATACCATCTTCTGCACCAGCTTCTACCGGCACATCAACATAGTAGTCGATTTGAGGCTGATAGTTGCTCCGATCCATTGTGGCGGGAACTGAACGCAATTGCGGGTTGTTGGCAACGGTCAGTCTGCGTAATGCTTTGAGATTGCCTAATTCGGCCGGTACCGATTGCAAATTGGGATTATCTGTAATTTGTAGCCATGTCAAATTGCTCAAATTACCCAGTTCAGAGGGCAATGTGGTGACACCCAGACGGCCGAATACCAATACATCCAGCTTGCTCAATTCCCCCAGGGATGAAGCGACATATTTCAAATTTGGCATATTCCAGAATGATGCCAGTTCTAAATTAGGCATTGTGGCAAAGTTTGTTGTCATTTCAGTCAGGTTTGGCAGATTATCCAAGATCAAATGGGTCAAACTGTGATTGTGACGACTATCAAAACCAAATTGAGGAATACTCCATAATTGAGGCAGTTGGTGGAGGGTTACTTTTTGTAATCGACTCAAATTGCCTAGAAATGGTATGTAGGTTATCAAATTGTTCGATTCGATTGTCAGTTCTGTGAGCCAATCTAAATCATCGGGCATGTTGGACAAAGTGAAGTCTGAACGAAGATAGAGGCTTTCTACATGACCAACACCGTCATTAAATTGACAGCCCACCACATCAATTTCGTGGGCGAGATCGTTGCCGCGTCCCCATAGACAAGGCGTTGTACTGGTGAACCATTGCACGGAGGCAGGCCCTTCGCGGCCGACACCTTCATTATAGAGTTCTTGCAACGATTGGCATTCTTGCGCGGTAATTTGCGTAATTTCTGCACACGTTACCAAGTTAACAGATGGTGTACTACCCGCATTGGCAAATGCGAGTGGATTACCCACTTTGTAAATGCCTGCGCCGGACATAAAGACGACAAATTTGCCATTGCCCGAAATGGCTGCTCCAGCAGAAGCGTAACTTCTCTCTTCACCCGTTTCGGAAACGGAAACACGTTGCACGTTGTTTGTGACTGTATCGCGGACAAAGACATCGGAGAGATTATTTGTGTCGTTGGGGACAAGACTATTCTCATCTGCAAATGCGACGAAACGGCCGTCGGCCGAAACATCTTGCTCTCTCACAATCGAAGCGGGGTCTTCGTTTGCCCCCATTATGCGCGTATTACCTGTCGTCAGATCATGGACAAATGTATCTCTGCGGCCGTTATTGTCTCCCGCGACGAGATTGCTTGCAGACGATTCAAAGACGACGAGCCGATTATCGGCCGATAACCCCAACAAAGTCGAGCCACCATTCCCCAATTCACCCGTAGGCGAAACTGAAATCGCTCTTTTTGCGGCCGTTGCGATGTCATAAATAAACACATCTTGCCATCGTCCTGTGTCGTTCGCCACCACTTCGCTCTTTGCCGAACTAAACGCTACAAATTGACCATTTGATGCAAGGGCTGCATGAATAATGAAGTTTTGTGAACCTGTATCGGCACCCTCGCTGACAATGCCTTTCGTTTCACCACTTTGGGCATCGAGCAAACTCAATCCCTTGCTCCGATAGATAATGACCTGATCGGTGTACATATAGTCATCAAAGAACGTCACCCATCGGCCGTTATCAGATATTTGCGGCCCATACGTTGAGAGGGTTGAGAAAGAGCCATAATAGCTGGGTTGCTCATCTTGTACGATAGGCGTTTGGTAAATGCGCTCAAGAGGTGCAGGCTGGTCGGCCGTACTGCCCCCGCCTGCCGCGCAGGGTGGCCATGGCCCACTTGATGGAATGGCACAATTTTGGGCAAGGGCAATTGGCTGGTAGCTGCCCAAAAACAGCAACAGTAAAACGAGAAAAAGTGAATAACGGTATTTCATGTTAGCTCCTATAAGAATATGTGAATAGACTGAGACTGCTACCATAGCAAGTTAAAAACCACTGTGCGAACGTCAATAATCGATCATATTGTTCTCGTTGCCCCTCCGTAGCGTAAGCGTATATGCAGCACATTCTTTTAGCGTTTCAGTAGTCAAATTAGACGCATAGAATAGCCGCACCAACTCACTTTGAGTGAGTTTTCTTGCAGACAGGTGCGGGATTCATCCCGTACTTGCAAAGGCAAAATGCAGTGTGTACAATGTGTATGCTGTTTGTTGGGGCGGCTTGGGAGAGCAGGCAGTACAGTGTCCAAAAAAACATAGATAAAAATTCAAGGGTAAGACTTTAGTTATGAAAAGCCGCCAAATTATCAAGAAATTAAAAGCTGATGGATGGGAACTTGTCAGTGTTCGAGGAAGTCATCACAAGTTCAAACATCCAGACAGACAAGGTAGAGTTATCGTTCCACATCCAAAGCGAGACCTACCGATTGGTACGCTAAAAAGTATCTACAAACAAGCTAACTGGGAATGGTGAAACAATGTATTTTCCGATTGTGATTCATAAAGACGATGAGAGTGATTATGGTGTAACCGTGCCTGATTTACCGGGCTGCTTTAGCGCGGGTGAAACGGTTGAGGAAGCAATGGTCGAAGTCGTTGAAGCAATCGAACTGTATCTTGAAGATATGTTGTTGGAGGGTGAACCGATTCCCATACCCAGCAAGATCAATTTACACAAAAATAACCCAGACTATGCAGATGGTGTTTGGGCGATTGTCGCTGTCGATCTCAGTCGTATTTCTGGCGAATCTCATCGCGTCAATATCACGATGCCAGAACGTGTATTGGCGCAGGTTGATACATTTGCCGCCAAAAATGGAGCAACCCGCTCTGGTTTGTTGGCAGAAGCCGCCCTTGCGTACATTTACGCCGCTCAAGATTTGTGAAAGACGATCTGATATGGACTGATTTACTCGACGCGGCTGAACGTGCGTCGCTCAATCCGGCCGTGTTTAATGAGACACACCGGGAAATTGTGGCGCAGATTGTGGCATTTTTAGATGCGCCACTCCAGACAGAGCGGCCGCGCAAACGCTGGTTCAGACAAGAACGGCCGACCATTCAGCCCACTCCCCCGATCATCATCTGTGGCGTACCTGGCACGGGCAAAACCACCTTTTTGTATGTGCTAGACACCGTTTTACGCGCCCATTTTGGGCTGCCAGATGCCGTCACGGCCGTGATGCAAAAAGCAGACGGCCGCACACACACCGTTCACAAACGCCTGTTTGACGGCCGCGCCATCAGCCTCCTCTCCGTCAGCAAATGGGCTGAATTACTCCACTTTTACGCCTGGGACACCCACCAGCACCGCTTCGACGATGCCGCCCTGCACACCTTCATCCGCATCACGCTCGTGCCGATGCGCGTTCTTTTTGCCGACGAAGTAGAGATGATCGGCTACGCGCCCACGCTGCCCGATTTGGCAAAAAACGGCATTCTCGTCGTGGGAACAAGCAATCAGACCGCCTTTCGGCAGCTAGAGCAACACGATATGCCTGCCCAGATTTACCAATTTGGCGGCGACGATATGCGGGCTGGCGATCCGGCCGATGCGGTGGTCACGGCCGACGATCCATTGTGGCAGCTTTTTGTGCAAGCAGGGCAGCAACCAACAGCGCGACACGAACAATTGGCGTTTCAGGTGTGGGAAAATGGGGGCGATCCGGCCGTTCTACTCGATTTCCGGCCGATGATAGAAGCCCCAATGCTCGATAATCAATGGCTGGCATTTTTGCAGCAGGTCAAAGGGTCGGCCGCGACCCTGACGCTCTTATTAGACAATTTCTCGCTCGAAACATTGCGGACAAATTACAACGGCATCATCCGTTTTGTGGCGTTATTCGATGCGATTGAGCAGTTGGGGGTGGGGGTACTGGTACGCAATGTCACTGCACGGCCGCAACTTTCGCGGGAAGCGATCAACCACATGCAGGTCACGATTGAAACGGCGCGGGGATTGCCCGAACCGATCAAACGGCGGGTTGTGGTCGGCATCGGCCGTTGTACATCGCGGCTCGGTCAGGCTGGCTACCGGGCGCGGCAATAAAAAAGTAGAGACGCACCGCCGGTGCGTCTCTTATTCACAAAGACGCACCATCGGTGCGTCTGTACATCAGGATAATCATTGGAAACAAGCGTTCGCGCCGCCCCAATAGCCACTGTTAAAGCTATCGACACGCGCATCGCCACTGCCGTGTGCGCGGATGTCCCACCACGGCAAATCATCGCCAACGAAGAACATCACATCACGACCGGCTTGGACATCGGCCGGGCCGATCAAGCCTCGGCGTTCCGCATCTTGGGTATATGCGCCTGTAAGACAATCAGCTTGGGCTTCCGAGTAAATCGTAAAGCGGAAGCTATCGAAATAACCGTAATCAGCTTGAATCGCATGGCCCCACTCGTGTGCCAAGACGGTGACAACAGAATAGTCACCAAATTTATTTTTGATCTGGGCAGAGAAGATGCGGCTCTGTTCAATCGAGTGATTGGATGGATCATAGAAGGCTGCAACATCTGCTCGCCAACTATAGGTGACTTGCGGCCGGACATGGGTTTCTCCCCGTTCGGCCGCATCGCGCAGCCAAAATTGGTAGATGTCTGGCTCATAAAAGCTGAACAGATCATTGAGCGATGTGTTGCTGGTTGGGGGTTGTTGTTGTGTTGGAGCAGGCTGCGCCGGTTCGGCCGAAGTCGGGTCTGCTGGTGCTGGGTCTGCGGGAGCCGATGGCTGGTTAGTCACAGGCACATCTTTGCCAATTTCCCATGTGTAGTTGGCGTTGATCGCAACATTAAACACCGTTGTGCGCGGACTACCATCACAGAAATCGGCGCGGAGATCATACGTCCCCATCGGCACATTAAATGTGCGCTTTGCCCAATGCTGCATCTGGCTATTGCCCAACTGTTCACCCGTCCACACATCGTCTGTGACAGGTGAAATATAAACACTACAAACATTCTTGTTGCTCAAATTGACAATGGACACCGTTACATCGTTCGCGGCAATCGCTGTTTGCAAAGAGAGCAACAACGCCATTACAACGACAAAAAGAGCAAGCCATACTTTTTTTAACTGAAATACACGCATATCATGATCCTCCTGATCATAGGTTACAATGTTGTATTCTGGACGTACAATCCATTGAGTTGAGTTTACAATAGCACAATACGATTGCAACCTATTGCCGTATGACAGGCCGATTCTCACCCAGAAACTTAGGAAGCTATAACAAGCGGCCGCGCTACGCTTGAATGGTCGCTGTGTGTGTCAATGTTTGGGCGGCCGTGTTGTCTGCCTGCACCATCACGATATTGTGCAGTGTTCCCGATGCCCCCGCCGCTACACGCACGACGAAGATCGCTCGCATTTCTGCGCCCGGATTAAGCTGGGGCGCGTGACCGATAATTTCATTCGCGCCCACCAGCACCGTGCCAGTGGTGATATTTGACCACACATAGCTGGCCTCGGCCGTCAGCGCATCGACGATCCGCACATTGTTGACAGGTGTTGTGCCTGTGTTGTTCAGGATGATGGTGTAGCTAATCGTGTCACCGGGCGCAACTGTCTCGGTAGAGGCCACCATCTGAGCCGAAAGTGTTGCTGTCTGAGCCGAACGCACTTGTACACCTGTCGTCTTGCGGTTATCCGTTTCGTTTGGATCAGATTGGTCGGCAGAGACGGCCGCACGGAGCGTCATCCATCCTTCAAAGCCAGCTTGCGCCCGTACCACTACCAAGATGCGCTGTGTCGCGCCTACAGCTAATGACGGAATGCGGCACACCACTGTATCAGCTACCAGCGATTGATCGGCCGCATCTGACCAAACAAATGTAGCGTTGGGATGAAGCATGTTGGTGACAACGATATTTTCGGCCGCGCTCGGCCCATCATTTCGCACATTCACCGTAAATGTAACTGTCTGATCCCCACTGATCTCACTTTCCGACGCTTTCATCGTCACTTGCAAATCAGCCTCTGCGATAGTGTTGCCAGTCACGGCCGTTTCTACCGTCGTCTGATTGTTCGAGCCAACCGGATCGCTTTGGTCAGCCACCACAGCGATCTGCTGGCGCATCGTGCCAGAGAAATCAGCATCGGGCTGTACCACGATAATCGCACGGACACTATCACCCACTTGCAGCACCGGAATGCTGCACACAACGCGATCATTGACGACGAGACAATCGCCATTATCGACCGAACACCACACATGTGTACTGTTCGGGTCAATCGTATGGGTGAGAACGATGTTACGCGCCACCCCTGCGCCCTTGTTCGTGATGGTGGTTGTGTACGACACTTTGCTGGTAGACAAAATCGTATCGGCCGAACTCTTGACGCTGATCGCTAAATCGGCGGCCGTACTGTCACTGCCACCAGGGAGCGGGCCACCACCTGTCACTTGGGTCGATATACTGGCCGTCGCATTTACGCCGCTGCCTGTAACGACGGCCGTATTTTGAATCGCATTTCCGGCCGTTGCATCGACACGTACCACCAGCACCGCCCGTCCCGTTTGCCCCGGTGCGATCCGCGCAAAGTCAAAGCTGAATTGATCACCATTGCGCGTATGCACCGAATCTGACCAGACAAACGACGTATTGGCATCGACATTAACCCGAAGCGTCACATCGGTGATGTCGGCCGTGCCATTGTTCCGTACCTGATAGGTGTACGATACATTTTCACCCACTGCCACCTGTTCGACAGATGGCGTGGTGACCAAAGAAACAGAACCAGATGGCGTACCGCCTGTGCTGCCGTCACCACTGCCTGAGCCTGTTCCAGTGCCAGGAATCGGCGTTGGGGTGGTGTTCCCCCCCACAGGCACAACCACCAACCGGCGGCTGACTTTATTGATCAGCAAATTGGGAATTGTCAGCAAGCCATCGCTATCGGCAACCGCTTCTATTTCGTTGCCATCCCATGCCCATGTATAGCGTTGATTGGGCTGCACACGGAAGTTTTGCAGGCGGCGCAAGGTGACATCGGCACGGGCTGCATTGGCTGGCGACGAGCCATCAAGAAAAATGTCAACTTCATAGCGCTGCACCGTATCGACCAGCGTGGCCGGAGTCCAGCGCATGTAGCGGTTGAGTTGTCCTTCTGGCACAACTGCACCGGGCGCGGGGCTTGTACCAAGCGGATCGTCGAGTGTGCCATTGGAAAACGCGAGCAACGATTGATTCAGTTTGAATGGAATCGGCATCGGTTCAATCGGTTGACCGTGCGCCCGTTGTCCCCACGAAAAGTTGTGCGGCCGTTTCGTCTCTTTGACCGCTTGTGCGACTTTCCACGCCTGTTCCCAGCCGATGGCGGTGTCATTGGGCGCGTTCGAGAACGAAATATAGGGCGTTTCGACGGTACGATTTTTTTCCAGCCAATCGCGGTTATCGAAGTAATCCCACACTTGGTAATTGTCTTGCGGCCGGACTTGAGCGTACCCATATTGTGCCAGTTGTGCGTTGCTATATGTCACGTTCCAGTTGCGTTTGCCGTAGCCACCCACATTTTCAAACTGCCACAGCCAGCGCGGGTCTTCGGCCGGAATGTTATGCCCGACCCCCGCAAGCAAGTGCGAGAAAATATGACCGCTTCGCATCCCAAACATGTGCGTCCCCGCGCCACCCATCGACTCGCCATACAGCGCGATACGCTGGCGGTCTATGTTGTACTTGCCGTACAAAAAGTTGTGCATAAAGTCGAGAATCCGCGCTTGCACATACGGTTGTGCTGTCCCCGTTTTCCATGATTTCAGCGTGCTGCGATGTTGGTGATAGGCGGTGTAGGCGTTGTACACGTTGAGTGTGGGATTGAGCAAAATCGCACCGTTGGCGTAGTGCGGCCACCTGCTCCAGATGTCCATGTGCTTGCCCCACGAATGGAGATGCACAGTCAGGGGCGGGTTGCTTTTCGCTTCGCTGCCCATCGGTACGCCGACGCGATAGTTAAACGGCTCGCTCGGTGTGTTCCAGTTGGGCGGGGCGGCCCAGCGCACATAGTAATCGAGGCGCATGTTCATGTTATTAGAAAAGCCCCATGTCCCCTGCACGCGGTCGCTTTTCCACAAGAGCGTCATGCCTGTGCCGGTGTTTTCGCTGACGGCCGCACTGGCGTTGCCCCCTTGCTGCACGGCCGATAAATCTTCCGCGCCATCTTTGACGTAGCTCACAAAGTAGTGGGCGGTCTGGTTTGCGCTGGCGCGATGGACGTACACCCCTTTGCCGATGGGCGCGAGGCTGTTGTCGTTGATCGGCAGGCGCGGAATCGGCTGATTGAGCTTGTTCGACCCCCGGCCGGTGTCCCCCATGATATGCCCATTCCAGCCGCTAAGAGGCAGTATTTCGTCGATCAGCTCGGCCGAATCCCACACATTGGCGTTGGTAAATGGCACACTGGCACGATAAATGCGATAGCGGTGCTTGGGGAATTGGTCGGCCGCATGTTTGGCGAGTTCGTTTTCATAGTTGCCCACCGTCCAGCCATTGCTGCCAAAAGGCGCGGCCGTCTCCTGAAAAGTGAGCATCGTGTCGCCATTTTGATGGCGCGCACTCACGCCAGACACTTGCTGAATCGCTTGTGGCGCGGCTTGGTTGCTTGTCACATTGAGCGACATCATTTGCCCAAACCCTTGCCCACGATTGATGATATTAAAGGAGAGTGATTGTTGCCCAGACGCAATCGCTTGGCGGACGGCGTTGGTGGCATCGAAGGTGATGAAGCGTGGCCCCAGCAACGGGAGCGGGGTGGGGAGATTGGTCGGCCGTATATCGTATTCCGCGTCGCTCATCTTAGGCGTGACAAAGGGATCGAGCGTAGCGCGGTATATTTTTGCCCCTGCCAATGCGGACAAATCGACGGTGATCAGCCCACGGCCGAGATCGAGTTGTAACGTGTTTGGATCAGAACCAACCGTTGCATGATTGGTGAAACTACGTGTGGATGCGCTCATCTATTGTCTCCTAAGTACCCTATTGTTATGTAAATTGCCCGCAGCGATAGCCGAACGGCACATATTATGCTTCGTATATTACCATATTTCATAAGTGGTTGCGGCTTCAAAAACAGGCTACAAAGCGTCACGCCTCGTTGTTTGATGTATAAATCTATTGTGGATCGACAAGCACGACAAGAACAGCTAATTGAAATTAATATCGACGATATGCTCAAGGCAATTGGTCGGCCGTCTCGTCCTGTGTGGCGGCTGCTTTTCCGGCCGACGGCCGCACGCTTTGCCCAGCAGGTGATGCAGTTCGATGATACGGTCGGCCGCGAAGGGCTGGCGGCCGGGTCACGCGCTATGCTCAACACGATGCAAGCGACCGTTCATACTCATAATATCGCCAACGCCCAACACGACGCGCCCACCGTCTACCTTGCCAACCATCCCGGCATGACTGACACGATTGCCCTGTTTGCCACACTACCCCGTACCGACATCAAGATCATCGCCGCGCACAACCGATTTCTCGCCTGCCTGCCCCATGTTTCCCAACAATTGATCCCAGTCGATTTAGAGGGCGGTGCTAATTTCGGCGCAGTGCGGCAAGCGGTGCGCCATCTCAAACAAGGCGGCGCGGTGGTCACGTTTCCGGCCGGAAAAATCGAGCCTGACCCGGCCGTGGCGCATGGTGCGATTCAATCGTTAGCAAGTTGGTCAGACAGCATAGATGTGTTCGGCCGTCTTGTGCCGGAGTGTGTCGTCGTGCCTGTGTTGATCGCCGGTGTGGTTTCGCCCCGCGCATATCACAATCGACTGGTGCGGCTGCGTAAAAAAACGGCCGATCAAGCGTGGACGGCCGCCATTTTGCAAATCGCTGTATCATTTCTACGGCCGGTTGATGTCCACCTCTTTTATGGCAAACCGATCATGGCGAAACGCCCTGCTGCTCTGGTGCGAGATCGAATGCGCGAGATGATCATGGTAAACTATCGGTCACGATGAAACGTTATTTATGTGTCTTGTTATGGGTCAGTAGCCTCGCGGTGGGCTGCACGGCCGACCCCTCGGCCGACGCTGTACTGGCCTACCTGTTCCCATCCCCGACCATTACACCCACGCTGATTCCGCCTGACAACTTCACCCGCACCCACACACCGACAAACACGCACACTCCATTGCCAACCGCCACCCAAACACCGCGCCCGAC
>CALECP010000022.1 GCA_937949915.1 uncultured Anaerolineae bacterium | reverse complement strand
ATTTATTTTCATCTTAATCCGTCCTATCCGTCAAATCTGTGCGCCAATTGTAGAAATTGTTCTAAAAGATATGGGCAAACGTAACCCTTCGGGAGGGGTTAGAGGAGGGAAAAAACAAAAAGCGTCCCGTAGGACGCTTTTTTCTTCAATCAGTCAGTCAACAGTGATTACCGTTTACCAAGCAAGTCGCGGATTTCTGTCAGCAACTCCTCTTGTGTGGGGCCGGCCGCTGGCGGTGGGTACATCCGGTCGGCCGCTTGCGACAAGAAGTACAAAACCGTACCGACGATCAAGAAGTTGATCAGCGTATTGATAAAGTTGCCGACCAACATCGGGCCAACCATCAAACCGGGCGCATCTGGTTCTAAACCAAATACTGAATTGATAAGCGGCATAATAATGTCGCCAACAAGCGATGCGATGACCGTGCCAAGCGCGGCCGCAAAAATCAAACCCAATGCAATTGCGATTACTTGGGGACGGAACAAGAAGTCTTTCAAACCTTTTAACATAATAAATTTCCTGCGTTTTTTTTGTTTTTCTGTTTCTTGTGAAGGAAGACGTGCTACTTAAAAAGCGTTTCTCTCTCCAGCAAATTAAGACACCGTGAGCATATCCTAAGACACACCTATTGACATACGCAAAATCAACGGCATCCCTACGCACATTGATGTAACCAGTAGAGACGCAAAATCTTGCGTCTCTCTCTTCTTCTTACAACACAATCAATTGCACCGCCGTCATCGAGAAAGAGTCACAACCGTTTTGCATTTATATCATGTCGAGGAGGGGGCGAAAAATACCAAGAAAGAGACGCAAAATCTTGCGTCTCTACAAAAAATGATGAAATAACGGGGTGTTAAACAGTGTTAGCGATTTTTTGGGCGATAATGTCTGGCACGGCCGCCAGTGCAGCCCCTAGCTTGCTCGCATCCCGGCCGCCAGCCTGCGCCAAATTGGGACGGCCGCCACCGCCGCCGCCCGTCATCTTGCCCATTTCGCGCACCAAATCCCCCGCCTTGATCCCCTGCTTGATCACATCCTCCGTCACTGTCGCAATAAACAACGGCTTGTCATTATTGATCGTTGCCAGCACAGCTACGCCAGACGGCACACGATTGCGGAACCAGTCCGTCATTTCGCGCAAGCCATCAACATCCACGCCATCCACTTGTGCCACCAGCAACGCAACCCCGCTCACCGTCTGCATCGTCTCGATCAGCGTGTCAAACTGCTCTTTGGCAGACCCCCGTTTCAATTGGGCAATCTCTTTTTGCAGCCGTTTGTTTTCGGCCACGAGCGCGTCGATTTTGCTCGGCAGTTCGGCCGCTTTTACATTTAATTGCGCGGCCGATTGATCTAACAAGCCCATTTGCTCCGTCACATATTGCTGCGCGGCCGCACCTGTCACCGCTTCCACACGGCGCACTCCGGCCGCTACCGAACTCTCATTCACAAAGTGGAACGAGCCGATTTCGCCTGTGCTGAGGACGTGCAGCCCACCGCATAGCTCAAAGCTATAGCCGCCACTGTCACCAATTTGGATCGTCCGCACGACATCGCCGTACTTTTCGCCGAACAGCGCCATCGCCCCCATTTTGATCGCGTCCTCTTTGCCCATCGACGCGGCCGCCACCCCATAGTTCGCCAAAATCGCCGTGTTGATCTTCTGCTCGATCTCGGCAAGCACGGCCGCATCCACCGCCTCGCCATGCGAAAAGTCGAAGCGCAACCGGCCGGGCGCAACCAGCGATCCTTGCTGTGTAACATGCGTCCCCAGCTTCTCGCGTAGCTCTTTGTGCAAAATATGCGTGGCCGTATGGTTGCGGCGTATGTTGCCCCGGCGCACATCGTCCACCTGGAGCGTCGCCACATCACCCGTGTTCATTACGCCTGTTTTGACCACGCCCAGATGCACGATGAGACCCGGCACCGGCTTCTTGGTATCGGTCACAATCATCGTGCCTGTCGCGGTCGTAATCGTCCCCGTGTCGCTCACTTCACCGCCCGACTCGACATAAAATGGGGTCGCTTCTGTAATCAGTTCGATGGGGGTGTCTGGCACGGCCGTCTCGATAATCGCGCCCTCGCTGAAAATGCCGATCACGTGCGCGGCCGCTGTCGGTTCGTTGTATGGGTCGTAATCGACACCGCTTGCGTCCAGCGTCCCATTTTCGATCAATTGCTTGAGCGCGTCGGCGTACACATTTTCGCCCACTTCGTACTGCCCCAACGCGCCGCCGCTCACTTTGGCGTGGGCCGCTTTGGCGATGGCAAAACCGCCATCATCGACAGTTAGCCCATTTTCGGCCGCCAAGTCACGAGTAATCTCAATCGGCAATCCATAAGTCGCATGGAGATCAAACGCCACATCGCCCGGTATTTCGGTCTGCCCCGCCGTTTTCAAATCGGCCGCGATCCGATCCAGATGCACCAACGCACTATCGAGCGTCCGCGCAAACCGTTTTTCTTCCAGTGTAATCGTGTTCTGAATAAAGTCAGCCTGACGCACCAAATCGGGATAAGCCGCGCCCATCTCTTCGATATAAAGCTGGGCAATCTCTGCGAGAAACGGCTGCGTGAAGCCGATTTTGCGGCCGAACCGCGCCGCCCGTCGGATGATCATGCGGAGGACGTATTTTTCGGCCGAATTGCCCGGAATCACGCCATCACCGATCAGGAAAGTAGCCGCACGGCCGTGGTCGGCAATCACGCGATAGCCCACGATCTTCTCAGCACGTTGGACATCACTATCGCCCAATAACACCTGCACCTTATCCAGCGCACCCGAAAACAAATCGGTGTCGTAATTGTTTGCGCCCCCCTGCAAAATGCGAACGAGCCGCTCCATTCCCATGCCCGTATCAATCGACGGCTTGGGCAATGGCGTTTTGACCCCGTTCGCGTCTGTCTCGAACTGCATGAATACCAAGTTCCAGATTTCGACAAATGTTTCGGCCGTGTCGTCGTCATTGTTGAGCAAACTGGTATCAACATGATCGAGATCGCCCTGGTAGTAATGAATTTCAGAGCAAGGGCCGTTGGGACCGACATCCCCCATCTCCCAATAGTTATCTTCTTTGCCGAAGCGCAAAATTTTCGCGGCCGGAATCCATTTTTGCCACAATTCAAACGCCTCATCATCATCGAGATAGATCGATACAAACAGCCGCTCGGCCGGAAGTTCGATCACCTCTGTCAAAAATTTCCAAGCGTACTCAATCGCCTCCGTCTTGAAATAGTCGCCAAATGAAAAGTTGCCCAACATCTCGAAAAAGGTGTGATGACGCAATGATGGCCCCACATTTTCCAGGTCGTTGTGCTTGCCGCTGACACGCATCACTTTTTGGGCGGTCACAGCACGATTGTACGGCCGCGCCTCTTTCCCCAAGAACACATCGGCAAATTGATTCATCCCCGCATTGGTAAACAACAATGTCGGATTGTCGTAATTGGGCAACGGCGAACTGTCCACAATCTCGTGGCTCTGCTCGTTAAAATAGTCAAGAAAGGCTTGGCGGATTTCCGCGCTGGTCATCTTTTTCATATCAGTTCGGCTCATCAATAGCGATCTTTATGATCGGCACACGATTCTATCTGACACTGTACGCATTGGGTAATTCATTGTTGTCAGTTTTTCAGTAAATCAGTATGTCAGTTTGACTTTCCACACCTAAATATCTCCCTGTCACGCATATTTGTAGCGGCAATATGACTAAACCGACAAGGTAAGCTGTTCGCGGCCGACTGAAATACTGAGAAACTGAAATACTGACTAACTATCAGACAAAGCCATGCCGAAAATATGCGTATATTTATTTTGCGAAAGCAGGGTGAAGCCGACGTGCTGATAAAAGCCGATGGCGTTGGGATTGCTATTAGAAACTTCTAGGTGAAGGCCTGCAACGCCCAGCGACCGTAAACGGCCGACCAACTGCATGATCAATTGACGGCCGCCACCAGCCCCTTGTCCGGCAGGCAAAATGTCGATATGCAAGTGTGCGGGATAGGCAGCGATAATGTCGGTGTTAGGGGTATGTCCACGATGCAGGGCGCGAATGAGGCTGGCATCGGCCGTCTTGTCGGCCGGATCGGGCAGCGGATACCGTTTTCGCAGAGGCGCAAACCAATTATTTTCGCAAGCGGTATAAAAAGCGGCCGAATCCCGTGTGCCAAGCACATACCCCACAGGCACATCGGCGGCCGTCAGCACAAAACAGAGATCAGGCTCTAGCACCGCATACGGCGCGGCATAAAAATGCCCCAGCAAATCGGGGTCGGCATACAGGTGTGTCGCGTCGTTCCCATTGTCGGCCGTTTGCAAACAGATACGATAAAGCGCGGTCAAATCGCTGGGATGATACGGCCGAATGGCAAACATAAAGCTATGCGTCGTCTGGCATAATCGCTACAAGGCGACCCGTTTCCTGTTTTTCTTCTTTTATTTCTTCTGTTTCAGCTTCCGGCCCTTTCTCGTCTGGCTCTTTTTTAATCAATGAGTCGGCCGACAATACTTCCGCGATCAAAATCGGGTTGGTTGCCACCGTTGGGTTCTCGTCTGCCACCATCGGCATGTGACCATTAAGCGTCTGCTCCCCTTCCGCAAACGCGGCCGTGTCTGGCTGCGGCCGGAACAGTTCGCGGGGGGCGGGTGTGTATGTTTGGTCAGGTGATAATGTGGAAGCAGCAACAACTTGCGGCGCGTGAACAGTGACGGTGGGCGCGGTCGGCCGAATCGCTTTGAGCAAAATAGTCGGGGTCAGGTGCGGCCGTTCTTGGGGCTGGGCGGCCGTGCAAAACGGGCAGCGCGTCCATGCCAGTTCGAGCAAATGATCGCAATCGGCACACACTTTTTTCAGTTCGGTATGGCAACTAGGACACATCGCCCAGGGGTCTTCGACCACACGCGCACATTTGGGACAGCGCGGCCGTTCTTCGATCTCTTGCAGCAGGGCTTCCTCTTCCAACGCACGTTCGTACCGCTCTGCCAATGTTTCGGGCGGCCGCAAAATCAAATACGCCAAAATGCCAAAAAGCGGGATCGCCGCCACCAGCAGCGCCGCCAAAATCTGGGCAAACGGATCACGGGAACGCAAGCGCATATCCCGAAACGACCAAATTACCAACGATGCCCAAAACAGCGTCGTCACCGCGCCAAAGAGGCCGAACAGCAGTGTCAGGATATTTCCGAGAGTTTCAATCGTTGGTATGCTCATAATGTTATCCTCCCAATCATACAAGAATTGCAGAAGCAAGTCATTTCTCTGCCCACCGTTCATTGGGAAAACGTAGGCTACGCGAATAGACACATGCAGAAATAGGATGACTAAAAAACAGCATACACCTGCCCCAACCCCTTGCCCGTGCTACAATTCTAGGCATAGATTGTCGTAAAAAATGGCGTGTTCATCAAATAAAGATAGTCACGCCGAGGATTGGTTCATGATATCCAACATAGGAACAACCATAAGAGAAAGTATTCGTTATCGCGGCCGTTCTGGGCATTACACATGGCTGGCCCACCGCCTAACTGGATTGGGCATTCTCAGTTTTCTACTCATCCACGCATGGGATGGCTCGATGCTCACATTCAACCCCAAGCTGTATAGCTGGACGCTCGAAGTATTCAAAACCCCGTTTTTTGGCATCGGTGAAATCGCCATCTTTGGCTGTGTTCTCTTTCACTCGTTCAATGGGCTACGCATCAGTCTACTCGACTGGAAGCCCGACTGGTGGAAGTACCAAAACAGCAGCACAATGGCCGTATGGGCGCTCTTCATCCCCCTGTTTTTGATATTCGGTGGGATGCTCGTCGGCGGTATTTTTGAAGCGTGTCAGCACTCACCCCACTGGGCGGAAGTGCTGAATTTAGAGAACAAATCATGTTTCTCCTTCCCACCATTGGGCGCGTTTTTGGCAGATGATGCCCCAATTGCCCTACTCAACGGTCACTAAAAAGGAGGACACATCATGACAACAACTATTCACAACAACGTGACCTCGCGCAAAGTCAAAGTCAAGCGCAATTTTGAGCGCAACGCCTATACCTTTATGCGTATTTCAGGCGTGATTTTGCTCTTTCTCGCCATCGGTCACACCTTTCTTCAATTGATCATCAACAACGTTCACGATCTCACGGTGAACAAAATAGCGATGGAGAATTGGTCAAACGCATTGCGGCGTGGCTCAGAATTTCTGCTGCTCATCTTCGCCATGTCGCATGGTCTTAATGGTCTTCGCAACGTGCTAGAAGATTATGTTCACGGCAAAGGGGCGGTCACGCTCATTCGTCTGGGACTGGCTGTATTTCTCATCATCACCTTGCTCGTCGTCGGCTACGCTATCATCGCATTTAATCCCGATGCAGCGGCCGCAGGCGTTTCATCAATCGGATACGGACAATAAAAATGACAAAAGTACACGTACATAAACATGATGCTGTAATCGTTGGTGCAGGTGGCGCAGGGCTGATGGCAGCCCTTTACGCCAGCCGCGAAGTCAACGTTGCTGTCATTTCCAAGCTGTATCCCACACGCTCACATACCGGCGCAGCCCAGGGCGGCATCGGTGCATCGCTCGGCAATATCGGCGAGGACAAATGGGAATGGCACGCCTACGACACCGTGAAGGGGTCTGACTATCTAGCAGACCAAGACGCGGTAGACGTGCTGTGCAAAGATGCGGTTGATACGGTGGTCGAGCTAGAGCATCTAGGCTTGCCATTTGATCGGCTGGAGAACGGCCGCATCAGCCAACGCCGTTTTGGTGGCCATACCAATAATGACACCGGCCGCCCCGTTGAACGCGCCTGCCATGCGGCCGACCGCACAGGCCACATGATTTTGCAGACACTGTACCAACAATGTCTCAAAAATAACGTCAACTTTTTTGACGAATACCAAGCGGTCGATCTAATCCGCGTGGGCGACACAGTACGCGGTGTCGTCACCGTCAACATCGCCACAGGCGACTTCCATATTTTCCATAGCAAAGCGGTTTTATTCGCCACAGGCGGCTGGGGACGCTGCTGGGAAATCACCTCCAACGCCCATTCGCTCACAGGCGACGGTGCTGTTTTGTGCCTACGCAATGGCATTCCGTTGCAGGACATGGAGTTCTTCCAATTCCATCCAACCGGCATCTTCAAGCTGGGCATTTTGATCACAGAAGGGGTACGCGGCGAAGGGGGCGTTCTCATCAACAGCGAAGGCGAACGCTTTATGAAACGGTACGCACCGTCGATCAAAGACCTTGCCAGCCGTGATGTGGTCAGCCGCGCCATGTTCCTCGAAATGAAGGCGGGGCGCGGGATTAACGGCAAAAATTACGTCCATTTAGATGTCACGCCAGAGACAGTCAACAAATACTATGAGGAAGATGGCGAAGATCGGCGTATTACCCGCGAGTATATCGAAGCAAAATTGCCCGATATTGCCGACTTTACGCGCACCTATCTGGGTGTAGACCCGGTACGTGAGCCGATGCCGGTGCAACCAACCGCGCATTATGCGATGGGTGGTGTGCCAACGGACGTGGACGGCCGTGTTTTGCTCGATGAGAACAAGACGGTGCTGCCCGGTCTGTATGCGGCCGGAGAAGTGGCGTGTGTCAGCGTGCATGGTGCCAATCGTCTCGGTACCAATTCGCTCGTTGACCTTGTTGTATTTGGCAAACGGTCTGGCAAAGCGATGGCAGCGTATTGCAAAGCGGCCAAATTACAGCCGTTGCCAGACGCGCCAGAAGCGAGAATGGTGGCGGAGTTTGAACGCTTGCGTAGCAACACCGGCAACACACGGCCGGATACGATTCGCAAAGCGATGCAGCATACGATGACAGAAAAAGTGGGCGTATTCCGGGTGCAAGAGCCGATGGATGAAGCGCTTGAAGAGATGACTGATCTCAAGGCCCAATTTATCGACGATGTGTACATCGAGGATAAGGGCAAAATTTTCAACACCGACTTGCTAGAGACATGGGAGCTGGGCAATTTGCTCGATCTAGCCCGTGTGACGGCCGCATCGGCCGCCGCCCGTCCCGAAAGCCGGGGCGGACACGCACGAGACGATTTCCCCGAACGAGACGACGAAAATTGGCTCAAGCATACGCTTTGCTCGCTCAATGAAGATGGCTCGCTTAGTCTAACGTACAAAGATGTGGTTCTCGGCCGTTACGAGCCAAAACCCCGCGTCTACTAAATTTGGAGTAATTGATAATGAAAGTAGAAGCACGTATTCGCCGCTACAACCCAGAAGGCGATAAAAAAGGGTATTGGCAAAATTACACCATCGACAATGCCGATCCGACCGACTCTGTTCTCGATATTTTGCACCGCATCAAGTGGGAGCTAGATGGCACACTGGCATTGCGTCGCTCATGCGCGCATGGCGTGTGTGGTTCAGACGCGATGCGGATCAATGGGGCGAACTCGTTGGCATGTAAAACATTGATGGCACGGTTGGGCAGTGGTGGCAGTATCAAAATGCAGGTTGAGCCGATTTTGGGGCTGCCGGTGATCAAAGATTTGATCGTGGACATGGAGCCGTTCTTTGAGCATTACAAGTCGGTGTTGCCGTTTTTCATCAACGATACGCCTGTTCCGGCCGACGGCCGGGAGCGGCTTCAGTCGCAAGCAGATCGTGAGCGGTTTGATGACAGCACCAAGTGCATTTTGTGCGCGGCGTGTACCACGTCCTGCCCTAGTTTTTGGGCAAACGGCCGCTATGTCGGCCCGGCCGCCGTTGTACAAGCACATCGTTTCATCTTCGACAGCCGAGACGAAGCGGCCGAAGCACGGCTCGACGTTGTCGGTGACACATTTGGCGTATGGCGTTGCCGCACCATCTTCAACTGCACCAACGCTTGCCCACGTGACATCGAAGTGACAAAAGCGATTGCTGAGGTCAAGATGGCACTGACATCGGGGACGATTTAGCAAGCGGATTTACCGCAGAAGCGCGGAGTTCGCAGAGATTTATCACAGGAAAAAGCCCCATCATCATAAATGATGATGGGGCTTTTTTTGATTAATTCTGCCTCGTGGGAACACGATTGATCGCGGTCTATACATATCAAGTCAAGCCAAGCGTTTTACTCGTTACCGCTCCGGTTGAAACCGGCTGCTACGCCGACTGAAACCCGTTTGAAACGGGTTTTTCGCAGCGACATAAGTCGATCAGATAGCCCGTGTGTTTCCAACACCGGGCGGAACAGGTGCGACAAACTGCCGATTAAACCGATTTTCACCTTTCGCCTATTCCAAAATTAGCACGCATCTAGCGCGGCCGTCGGGTAATCGGCGGCCGTGACATCAAACCATGTGACGTTATTCATTTGGGTGTGAAACCAGTTATTTTGATGGCGCACAAAGCGGTGCGTCTCGTATTTGATTCGTTCAATCGCCTGATTGAGCGTGTGTGTACCATCTACATAGTCAAGCAATTGCAGATAGCCGAGGCCAGACATGGCGGGTGTATGACGGCCGTACCCCTTTGCGACCAACGCCTCCACTTCCTCTACCAGCCCTGCATCGATCATCGCGTCTACACGCTGGTCGATGCGCTGATACAGCCATTCGCGGGGAGCGGTGAGACCGATAGAGGTGATGGCGTAAGGCGGGGGTGATTTGCGTTGCAGTTCGCTGATCGGCCGTCCTGCGACGAGGCACACTTCGAGCGCACGGATGACGCGCCGCTTGTTGTTGGGGTGTAGTTTCGCGGCCGCAATCGGGTCGAGCGTCGTCAATTGTTGATGCAGATCGGCGGCCGGGCGCGTCTCTAATTCGGCACGGAGGTCAGGCTGGGGTGGCACGGCCGGAATGCCCCACCCTTCGATGACAGCTTGCACATATTGCCCCGTGCCACCGACCAAAATCGGCCGTTTGCCCCGTGCGTGAATATCGTCAATCGTGGCGTAGCAATCGCGCTGATATTGACCAAGCGTGACCGTTTGGTCAGGGTCGGCGATGTCGATGAAGTGATGGGGAATGTCGCCCATTTCGGCGGCCGTCGGTTTGGCGGTGCCGATGTCCATCTGGCGATAAAAGAGGCGCGAGTCGGCCGAAACGATCTCGCTGTCCCGTTGGGAAGCTGCCAGCAGAGAGAGGGCTGTTTTACCGACGGCCGTTGCGCCGAGAATGACGAGTAGTGGAGGGTGAATCATGGTTTTTAACCGCAGAGGCGCGGAAGGTATGAGAGGTATTTTACTGTATGGCTAGTGCGTCGGGGTAATGGTCTATGCACACCAATTTGCTGGGGCGAGGTTAGGGGTGTTTTTTTACCACAGAGGCGCGGAGGGCGCGAGAGATGTTTTACCATGTGGCGAGTGCGTCGGGATAATGGTCTACGCGCACCAATTTGCCGGTGCGCGGGTCGATTTCGACGGCAACCACATCAATCGAAAAATCGACTTCATCGAGATCATGGGCAAGCAAATAGGCGTAGGCAACGTCGATCATTTTTTGTGCTTTGCGCGGGGTGATCGCTTGCTCGGCCGAGCCGCTGGCGTGTCC
>CALECP010000021.1 GCA_937949915.1 uncultured Anaerolineae bacterium | reverse complement strand
CAGCCAAAACAGCGTAATAACCGCAAACGTCGTAGGGACATGGCGCACCATGTCCCTACTCGGCATCATGATGAAGGAAGTGAAAGTGATGATCGGAACATATTATAAAAAAACAGTTTTTCTCATACTTGGATTGTGCCTGCTGTGCATGGGGCGCTCTGTGCCTGTCACGGCCGCACCGGCCGCCGACATGCTCCATCTGTACGCGCTTGCGTTCGATAGCAATCCCAATAGCGCAGGCAATTTGGAGACGTACTACCAAGATGTGATCGCCGGTTTTGTGGCCGCCACGGCCGACATGCCGGGAAAGACAATCGTCGCGCTCGTAGACCTGCACGACGACGATGACCCCGCGCAATCTGACCATATCATCGTCATTGAGAATGGCGCGATCAGCACCATGTTGTTTCATGCACCGTTGGGCGATGGCACACTGCATCCGGCCGCCTACACCGAATACGACATGACAGATGCCCAAACAGTGGGCGGGTTTATCCTCTGGGCGCGGTCGCAGTTTGCCGCCACCCGCACCATTTTTTCGTTCGTCGGGCATGGCACATTCGATCCTTCTTACACACTCCCGCCTGTTGCTGGTGTTCCCATCGAATCAGACAGCATGGATTTTGAGTCGCAGCCTGTGCCATTGCCGTGGAATATCACGCCGTCACCCGACTACACCGACGAAGTGACAGGGGATGGCCAGCCCGATCTGCTTACGCCGCAGGTGCTGGCGGCCGCCATGTCTATCGCAACGGACAACGGCAACAATCCGCTCGATGTGTTGGACGTGGTGCATTGTTTCGCTGGCTCGGCCGAGCAGCTTTATGAGTTGAGCAATCCGGGTGGCATACCGTTTGCCAAATACATGGTGACATCGCCCAACTACACCTATTTTTCGGCCGATATGCTAACGCGCTCTATCGAACGCAACTTTGCCGGGGCATTGCCCGAAACATTAGCCCGCAACATTTTGTGGGCATATACCGACGTGCTGGACGAAGCTGATCTCGAATGGGAAGCGTATGGGCTAGAGCATCCTTATTCGATGAGCGTGACGGAAAGCGGTGCGATCCCGGCTCTCAAAACGCACTTCGATCAATTGGCGACGCAAATTTTGGCGCGATTTGCCACCGATGCGGCCGACACGGCCGCCCGTCTGCAACAAGCCCAGAGCGATACCGCCATCTATTACGACACATCATTATGTACGCCCGGACTGGCACTGAATGAAGAGGACGCGCTCGTAGACATCGGCCGCTGGGCGGCAGCCTTGCGCGGTGCGTTTAGCGACATCCCTTCGATTGCCGCCACCGCCCAAGCGTTGACGGCCGACATCGACAGTGCGGTTGTCCTACACCGGGCGCAAGATGGACGGCCGTTTTTCGCCGGGGACAATCCACCCTATTGGCAGTTGGAGGCAGCGAGTGCGGCCGGTATCAGCATTTTCGTCGGCATCGGGGCAGAAATAGACGAGAATGGCGTATTGATCCGGCCGTGGCAGTCAGACTGGTACACAACCGGGATAGAAGGGCAATTGGCATGGCTGGCACCATCGGCCAGCAGCGCAAATACATGGGCAGACGTGATCACCGTTTATTGGCAGGAAATGGCGGCGCAAGGGAAAACGGCACAGGTGGGGGACGAATGTTTGCCCGAACTGGAGTTGGTGCTGGAAGATGGCGACATCACGGCCGCCGCCATCACCCTCAACGATACAAACAATGCTATTTTCACAAACACCCCTCTGCGCTTGAGCGGCATCATTGAAAACGAACGGCCGCTAAACAATGTACTGGTCACGTTTAATGTGCTAGATGCAACAGAGACGGCCGTCTTCTCGACCACTGTTTCCAGCACCAACTTAGAGGCAGGGCAATACCAGATCACCGCCAACGACACATGGACGATCACCGAACCGGCGTTTACGGTACAGATGTTTGTAGACGCGAACCATCATGTGATCGAAACGGATGAGACAGACAATGTACTGCAAACGGCCGTGATGACACCCCAAGCGCAACCGGATTACACGGCGGCCGTCACGCTGGTTGATGACACGGCCGACCAGACAGTTCCCACCATCGATCTCCATTTGACGATGACCGGACTCGACCAAGCATTTGTGCGCTGCACCTTCTTGCGCGTCGATCCCAATCCTGCCCCACTCGCGCCCGTGCCTGTGGTGGCGGCCGTCGATACGCCACGTATTTCTGTCGATGATGGGGCTAATTTTGTCTGCTCCCTGCCCGGTAATGCGCTCGCGGGTGCGTATCAATTGTTGGTCGAAGTGGCGCCGACGATGGGCGGCAGTTGGCAGTCGGCCGCCGCTTTACTGACGTTCAATTACAATGCGCCCAGCAACGAAATCGCGGCCGGAGACATTCATCTTTTCACCTACGACGGGCAGCTTGATGATTTGATCGCCATCACAACACAAGCCAACGATCAATTGGTGACAAATATCTGGGAACCGGGCGTACTGTATCCAACGTATGAAATCCGGGGCGCAGGGACGCGCAGTACAATGGCACAAACGGCCGGGCAATTTGTCGTCTCAGTCTACAATCCGTGCCGTAATGCAGAGTCGTATCAATTGACGGCCGCACTGGCACCAATCAATGCGACGGCGCAAATCCCGGTGGGTGAAGGGGACGCGCCAGATGCAGACCCCCCGCTTCTGCTAGATACCGTCACGCCCGTTACGGCCGCGCCAAACGACGGCTTGATCGAATGTATCCCTACGGCCGTGACGCTGACGGCCGCCCCGACTTCTATACACAATAGCTGGCTGTTTATACTATTGTTCGCATTTATCCTTTTGCTCACAGGCGTGGCAGATATGCGATTTGCCACGCCCAGACATTCATCATCGTTCCGTGAGCTTGAGTAATTGATTGGCGGGGATTCCTTCGCGCACGATCTCGCGGCCGCCCGGTAGCACAACGCGCAGATCAACCATGTCGGCCGTCCCCAAGCCGAAATGGACGCGGGTGTCATCGGATGAGAGATAGCTGCTGCCAGCAAACAGTTCGCGCATCATTTCTGTGCCGTCTGGCAATGTGGCGTACAGCTTTGCACCTGGGTAAAAGCCGCCGAGATCAACCATCAACCAATTGCCGTCTGTCCCTTGATTTTGCAGCAATGTCAGTGCGCCACCAATCGAGCCGATCACAATATCGAGGTCGCCGTCGTTGTCATAGTCGGCCACGGCCGACCCCCGGCCGTGCAAGCCCCCTATCGCGGCAACGCCCGTTTGCTCCGACCATTCGGCTAACTGGGCTGGCTGCCCTTCGGCCGACAAATTACCATACAAATGCGCGAGCATTGTATCCGCTTCCATGTCCATAATCGGTATCGTGCCACTGGCGATAAACAGATCGCTATCGCCATCATGATCAGCATCAAACCAATTCGCTCCCCAACTGGTCAGCCCTACGCCGAAGTCATTCAGCCCAATTGCGCCGAGCGCATTGCTGAACTGCATCCGGCCGTCGCCGAGATAAAGCGATTGCGTTTGATAATCTAAATTGGTGATGACCACATCTGTTTGACCATTGCCGTCCAAGTCGCCCCCCGCGATGCCCATACCGCTATACGTGTCATCGACGGCCGCCATCTGCCCTTCTTCCAGCAAAATAAAACCGATGTCAGTGCGGTCAGGCGCGTTGCGATACAGGCGGTTGGGATGCGTGTCGTTAGCGACAAAAATATCGAGATCGCCGTCGTCATCCATATCACTGAGCAGTACGCCCAAACCATATTCCAGCCCCCACGATTCGAGTCCCACTTCGTCGCGCACTTCGCGGAAGGTCGCTGTGCCGTCTGCCCCATTCCCCAGATTGATATAAATGAGGTCGCGCACCCCTTCATGCGTATTGGGGAATCCCATATCGGACGCTTCAAACGGCCGATTCATATTGACATACGATGTGACTACCATATCGGGCAGTTGATCGCCGTTGAGATCGCCCACGGCCGCGCCTGCCTGCCAGCCGTAGCCGTCCAATCCGGCCGCTTCTGCCCCTTCGCTAAATGTGCCATCGCCATTATTCCACAACAATTGGTTGACGCGGGTGGTGGTGATAAATAGATCAGTATGACCGTCTAAATTAAAATCGGCCGCCACACACCCATTGCCCCGAATCGCCAAATCAGTCTGCGTTTCCGCACTGACATCGCTAAATGTGCCAGCATTGTTTTTGAATAGCGCACTCGTCGGCAAGCCGTCTTCTTCCGTTTGCCAGCGTCCAGCTTCTTGTTCGGTGTATGAATTGACAGCATACAGATCAAGCCAGCCGTCGTTGTCATAATCAAGCCAGCATACGCCAGCACCCATCATCGCGGCCGGATCGGGCGCACCGCCCCAGCGAAACGCACTGTGTACGAAATCGAGTCCGGCCGATTGTGCGACCTCCTTAAAAGAAACAGACGGATTACTCCCCGCCTCATTATCAACTTTAGCAATGGGCGTGGTATCAGTTGCAACAGGTGTTGCTATTTCAATACTTTTTATTGTTGGTATCGGTGCTTTTGTTTCAATAGTTTTACTACTTTCTACAGTTGATATTGGCATACTCTGTTTTTGGATACACCCCCCCAAACAAACACAAACAAAGCAAGCAACCATGCAAGCTATATTCCTTATACTCATACCTTTTCTCCACATCATTTATGCCATTTTTTAACGGCATCCATCAACGAGACAAGGACACGCCTGTGTCCTTGTCTCTAATTTATACGTTTTTTTACGACTCCTTGTTATCTCAATCCCCCCCTCAGTACCCTTTCCTTCGGGAGGGGTTAGGGGAGGGAAATCACGAAACGATCATCCCATCATTGTAGTATTCCTAACACAGATAGTACTAGACTCCTATACAGTTACGCAAGACCAGAGGCAGCACGTCTGCGGCGTGAGAAAGAGTCCACCAAAACGGCCGCCAGCAAAACCAACCCGTTGACCACAAATTTGACACCAGAAGGCATATTGGTCTGCAAGCCCATCCCGTTCTCGACAGAGGCGATCACCAGCGCACCAAGCAATGCACTCGACACCTTACCGCTACCACCAAACAAACTTGTGCCACCGATCACGGCCGCGGCCACCACATTCAGCACCAGATTACCGCCACCCGTATTGGTATCGACTGAGCGCAAGCGCGATGCCAAAATAATGCCACCGACACCTGCCATAAAGCTCGAAATCATAAAGACATAGATGCGAATGCGATCTACATTGATACCAGCGCGTCGTGCCGCTTCGGGGTTGCCACCGACAGCGTATACATACCGGCCGAATTTGGTGCGACTAGCGACAAATGACCAAAACAGCAGCAGAACCAAAATCAAAACACCGGCCACAGGCACACCACGATCTGCATTCGCATACGCGACCACCCCACCCGCGATCACCGTCAGCAAGCCAATTTGCAACGCGACTACCGACATCGGCTTTGTTACCAAATTCTGCTGTACTGATGTTCGCTGTTTTGCCAATTGTGTCAGCGCATAAATACCGACGACAATAGCAAACAAAATCCAGCCCCACATTTTCGGCAAAAACTGATTCGTAATACCCAACACAATATCATCTTGAATCACAATCGTGCCAGCCTTCGAGTATTGCGTTGTCATGATCAGCACCACGCCACTCCATGCCAGCAGCCCGGCCAGCGTCACCACAAACGATGGCACTCTCGCCTTTGTCACAATCAGACCATGCAGCAACCCAATCGCTGTTGTGACAGCCAGTGCCACCAAAATCGCCAGCCACCACGGGTAATTGGTTACTTCTTCTCGGAGCAGCAGTGTCATCAACACGCCACCCACCGCGCCCACAAAGCCGACAGAAAGATCGATTTCGGCGATGAGCAAGACAAACACAGTGCCAATCGCAATCGCCGTGATACCAGACATCTGCAACAGCAGATTGACAAAGTTACGCGGCCGGAAAAAGATGCCATCAGAAGTCGTGCCAAAAATAATCGCAATCGCTATCAGGCCCAGCAAAATCGGTAGTGACCCCAGATCACCCGCTTTTACACGCCCCCACCACGCGCCTAAATAAGCACCCAATGTATCCGGTGCTTTCTTTGTGTAAACCGTTTCATTTACGTCTAACGCTTCTGTTTTTAGTTGGTTCGTTTTTGCGTCACTCATCTTACACCATCTCGCCTTTGTATCCAGGCACTGTCTGCATTTCACCGGCCGTAATCGCTTCGATCACTTCCTGTCGATTTGTATCCTTTACCATAAATTCAGCGACCATCTGCCCCAAGCGCAACACCGAAATCCGGTCAGCCACTTGGAACACATCGTGCATATTGTGCGAAATAAGCAGCACGGCCAAACCGCGATCTGCCAATCGGCGCACCAACTCCAGCACTTGCTTTGTCTGGGCTACACCCAGCGCGGCCGTTGGCTCATCCAACACCACGATCTTCGAGTTCCACATCACCGCTTTTGCCACCGCAATCGCCTGCCGCTGTCCACCAGAGAGGCTGGCAACTGGCTGCCGCACCGAGCGCAACGTACTGACTGAAAGCGATTGCATCGTTTCGATTGTGCGCCGCTCCATCGCTACTTCATCAAGCTGTCCCATGCGGGTCGCCTCACGCCCCAAGTACATATTCGCCACCACATCGAGATTATCGGCCAGTGCCAAATCTTGATAGACCACTTCGATACCGAGCGTCGAGCTATCTTTCGGGCTGTTGATCGTTACTTTTTTGCCCTCAAAATGAATCTCGCCGTCACTGTATGCGTGAATACCTGCGAAACCTTTGATCAAGGTCGATTTGCCTGCACCGTTGTCACCAACCAGCGCATTCACTTCGCCGGGATAACATCTTAGATCAACTTTATACAGCGCTTGTACCGCGCCGAATTTTTTCGATACACCTTTCAATTCCAATGTGGGGGTTGCCATGCTTTTTCTCCTCGCCCGTGCTGTAGGGACACGGTTAACCGTGTCCCTACGGGCGTTAATGTTTTCGTTTAGCGGTCTGCGGGGCAGTATTGGTCAAAGTCACCGACACAGATTTCGTCCCATGTGCGGAATCCGTCTGCAATCACAGTCTCAGCCACGTTGTCGCTGGTGACACCAATCGGCGTGAGCGCAACAAACGGGACATCGCTTGTGCCATTGTCCAGTGTCAGACCACCAGTCAATTCATCCAAGCTCTCGCCGAGCAACAGCTTGACGGCCGCCACGGCCGCTGCTTCTGCTTCTGCCTTGATCGGCTTGTACACTGTCATCGACTGGTTGCCAGCGAGGATATTTTGGATACCGCCTACAGTCGCGTCCTGTCCTGAAACGGGAATCTCCAGGGGGTCAAGACCCGCATTGAGCAAAGCGGAGATCGTTGCACCGGCCAACCCATCGTTCGCCGCAAACACGGCCGTCACTTCATTGTCGGCCGCCGTCAGAATCTGCTCCATCACGACCAGCGCTGTCTGGTTATCCCAGCCATCAACTGATTGGTCATCGACCCACGTCCACGCTTCACTATCGAAGTACGGCTGTGCCACACTCAAATAGCCCTGACGGAACAACGTCGCATTGTTATCGGTTGGGCCACCATTCAGCAGCACCACTTGCGGATCATCTTGCGCGTCGATCAATGGCTCTAGCACATCGCCCATCGTCTTGCCCACTTGCACATTGTCGAAGCTGACGTACACATCTGCGCCTTCCCCTTCGATAGTCAAACGGTCGTAGTCGATAATCGCTACATCTGCCTCACGCGCTGCTGCAATAATCGCCGCGCCAGAACCAGAGTCGAGATTGACCATCAAAATCACTTTTGCGCCTGATGTAATCGCTTGTTCTGCTTGGGTTTGCTGTGTGCGGGCATCCCCTTCTGCGTTGACGATATTGTAATCGACACCGGCCGCATCAAACGCTTGCTCGAAGAAACGCCGGTCATCTGTTTCCCAACGGGCAGAACTGGCACTGTCTGGCAATAGCACCCACACAGAGCCATCCGCGCCACTTGCATCTGGCATCATCGCCATGTAGTCAACCGCGTCGCCGCCGTCATCCATCATGCCTTCGTCCATGTTGCCCGCTTTTACATCGTCGGTGCAGAAGTCGTTAAAGTCACCCACGCAAATCTCATCCCATGTACGGAAGCCGTCTGCAATCACGGTTGATGCGATTTTGTCTTTCGTCACACCGATTGGCTCTAGCGCGATGAATGGCACATCGTTTGTGCCGTTATTCAGCGTCAGCCCACCGGTCAGGCTGTCCAAATCTTCCCCTTTGAGGAGCGCAATAGCAGCTCGTGCGGCCGCTTCGGCCTCTGCTTTAATCGGTTTGTACACCGTCATCGACTGGTCGCCAGCGATGATATTTTGCAGACCACCAACGGTTGCATCTTGCCCCGAAATCGGAATGTCTTGCGGGTCGAGTCCGGCGTTCTTGAGTGCCGAAATGGTCGCACCAGCCAAGCCGTCGTTCGCTGCGAATACGGCCGTCACTTCATTGTCGGCCGCTGTCAAAATCTGCTCCATCACGACTAGCGCCGTCTGGTTGTCCCAACCGTCTACCGCTTGGTCATCGACCAGCGTCCACGCTTCGCTATCAAAATACGATTGTGCTACGCCCAAATACCCCTGGCGGAACAACGTCGCATTGTTGTCTGTCGGGCCACCATTGAGCAGCACCACTTTCGGGTCATCTTGCGCGTCGATCAATGGCTCAAGTACATCGCCCATCGTCTTGCCCACTTGGACATTATCGAAGCTGACGTACACATCCGCACCCTCACCTTCGATTGTCAGGCGGTCATAATCGATCACTTTTACGCCTGCTTCACGCGCACTGGCGATAATCGCCGCACCCGAACCAGAGTCGAGATTGACCATCAAAATCACGGCCGCGCCCGATGTAATCGCCTGTTCTGCTTGTGTTTGCTGTGTCCGTGCATCTCCTTCAGCATTGACGATGTTGTACTCAACACCTGCTTCTTCAAATGCAGCCTCAAAGAAACGACGGTCGTCTGTTTCCCAACGGGCAGAACTAGCACTGTCTGGCAACAATACCCAAATCGAGCCGTCTAGCCCTTCACCAGAGCCAGCCAAGCCGCCCATCTCTTCTACTTCGCCGTTTTTAACTGCGTCTGTACAGAAATCTGCGAAGTCACCGACACAAATTTCTTCCCATGTGCGGAAGCCATCTGCAATGACGGTGCTGGCGATTTTGTCTTTCGTTACACCTACTGGCTCTAGTGCCAAGAATGGCACGTCGCTTGTGCCGTTGTTCAGTGTCAGCCCACCGGTCAAGCTGTCCAAATCTTCCCCTTTCAGGAGCGCAATCGCTGCCCGTGCGGCCGCTTCTGCCTCTGCTTTAATCGGCTTGTACACCGTCATCGCTTGGTCGCCAGCCAAGATGTTTTGCAAACCACCAACGGTCGCATCTTGTCCTGAAATCGGAATATCTTGCGGGTCGAGTCCTGCATTTTTGAGTGCGGAAATAGTCGCACCAGCCAAGCCGTCGTTGGCGGCAAATACGGCCGTCACTTCATTGTCGGCCGCTGTCAAAATCTGCTCCATCACGACAAGCGCTGTCTGGTTATCCCAGCCATCTACCGCTTGGTCATCGACCCACGCCCACGATTCGTCATCAAAATATGGCTGCGCCACGCTCAAATACCCTTCGCGGAACAACGTTGCATTGTTATCAGTCGGGCCTCCATTGAGCAGCACCACTTTCGGCTCGTCTTGTGCGTCGATCAGCGGCTCAAGCACATCACCCATCGTCTTGCCCACTTGCACATTATCGAAGCTGACGTACACATCTGCGCCCTCACCTTCGATGGTCAGGCGGTCGTAGTCGATCACTTTTACGTCTGCTTCACGAGCGGCCGCGATAATCGCTGCGCCTGAACCAGAGTCGAGATTGACCATCAAAATGACGCTTGCGCCCGATGTAATCGCTTGTTCTGCCTGTGTTTGCTGTGTCCGTGCGTCCCCTTCTGCGTTGACGATGTTGTACTCAACACCTGCTTCTTCAAATGCAGCCTCGAAGAAACGACGGTCGTCTGTTTCCCAACGCGCCGAACTGGCACTGTCTGGCAGCAATACCCAAATCGACCCTTCTAAATCTGCCCCCGCACCAGCCAAGCCGCTATCAGCTTTGCCCGCTTTTAGGTTGTCTGTACATAGTGCCTCAAAGTCACCGACACAAATTTCTTCCCATGTGCGGAAGCCGTCTGCGATGACTGTGCCAGCGATTTTTTCTTTTGTTACGCCAATCGGTTCGAGCGCAAGGAATGGCACGTCGCTTGTGCCATTATTGAGCGTGAGGCCGCCCGTGAGTTCAGTCACGTCGTCCCCATTAAGGAGCGCGATGGCTGCGGCCGCGGCCGCTTCTGCCTCCGCTTTAATCGGTTTATAAACGGTCATCGCTTGGTCGCCAGCGATAATGTTTTGCAGACCACCAACGGTGGCATCTTGTCCCGAAATCGGGATGTCTTGCGGGTCAAGTCCGGCGTTCTTGAGTGCGGAAATGGTCGCACCAGCCAAGCCGTCGTTGGCGGCAAATACGGCCGTCACTTCATTGTCGGCCGCCGTCAAAATCTGCTCCATCACGACCAGCGCTGTCTGGTTATCCCAGCCATCTACCGCTTGGTCATCGACCCACGCCCACTCTTCGCTGTCAAAATATGGCTGCGCTACGCTCAAATACCCTTCTCGGAACAACGTTGCATTATTGTCTGTTGGGCCACCATTGAGCAGCACCACTTTCGGATCATCTTGTGCGTCAATCAATGACTCAAGCACATCACCCATCGTCTTGCCCACTTGCACATTGTCGAAGCTGACATATACATCTGCGCCTTCACCTTCGATTGTCAGGCGGTCGTAGTCGATTACTTTTACGTCTGCTTCACGAGCGGCCGCGATAATCGCTGCGCCCGAACCAGAGTCGAGATTAACCATCAAAATCACTTTCGCGCCCGATGTAATCGCTTGTTCTGCTTGGGTTTGTTGGGTTCGTGCGTCCCCTTCTGCGTTGACGATATTGTATTCCACACCGGCCGCGTCAAACGCTTGCTCAAAGAAGCGGCGGTCGTCTGTTTCCCAACGCGCCGAGCTGGCACTATCGGGCAACAGTACCCAAATCGACCCATCCGCTTCTGGGGCGATTGTCGGCGGTGGGTCAGTCGGGTCTGGTTGTGCGGTCGGGTCTGATTCGGAAGCTGTGGCTGGCGCTTCGGTCGGGGTGTCATCACCCGTATCGCCACCACAGGCAACCAGTATCATTGAAAGTATCAGTAGAAATAGTGTGAGGTACGTTTTTTTTAATCGCATCTTTCTTCTCCAGTTTGTGCTAAATTCGCCATTTTTTGGCTAAAGTTACCAATGATTACCCACTGTTACGGAAAGGAGTTGGGCAATTCGACCAATTTACTCCAGTTTACATGGGATCACGGCGGGGGGTATTGGGCTTTTCCCTCAGACCCGTTAGGGGAAACCCCTTGCTATGAAAGAGACAGAAGCGGCCGATACCGTTTATAATCAAGGTATGCAACAGATTGTTCGTGTTTTACTAGCTGATGACCATGCAATTGTCCGAGCCGGATTGCGGAACGCCCTTGAAGAGCTACCGCACATCAATGTGATCAATGAAGTAGGGGATGGCGCGGCATTAATGGTAGCCCTGGAACAAAACGAGCCAGATTGTTTGTTAATCGATGTCACGATGCCGTATTTCGAGCCGATCAAAATGACGCGCCAAATTCGAGACTTGTACCCAACGCTCAAAATTTTGGTGGTGAGCGCGTTTGATGATGATGTATATGTACAAGGGTTGTTTGGTGCGGGGGTCAATGGCTACCATCTCAAAGATCAATCGCTGGCTGATTTGCGGCTGGCTGTGCAACGGGTGATGGCAGGGGAGCGCTGGGTGTCGCACCGCTTATTCGACAAATTGCTCAATCCCGCGCAGCCCCCCCGCGAAGTGCCACCGCTCACGGGGCGGCAGCTTGATATTTTGCGGTTGTTGCTCGACGGCCGAGACAACTTAACGATAGCGCGAGAATTGGGGATCAGTGTCAAGACGGTGGAAAATCATCTGACCCGCCTTTATCGTCAATTAAATGTACAAAGCCGTTTAGAAGCGGTCAATTTTGTGCGCCAGCAACCAACGATTCTCAATCCGGGGGGGACGGCCGAACGGAAACCGGCCGCAGCGATTCGGCGGCCGTTGCTCAAGCCGAACACAAAGCAGCGCATCATGGTTGTGGATGACAACGCACGGTATCGCCGTCAACTGAAGCGCACGATAGGCAAACTGGCGGCAACAGCTATCGAAGAAGCAGAAAATACGGCCGCGGCCGTGCAAGTCGCCAAAAAGTACCAGCCCACCCTCATCTTCGTCGATGTCGTCTTGGGCAACGAAGACGGTATCGACTGTGTCCGCCAATTAAAAGCCCAACACCCCAAAAGCCGTTTCATTTTGATCAGTGCATACCCAGACCGCGAATTTCATCGGCGCGGCATCGAAGCAGGCGCGATTGCCCTGCTCGATAAAAAAGATTTAGACAGCATGGCGTTGCAGCAAATCATCGCCGATAGCGGGTAACAGATGTTGCAAGTCAAGCATGTTTCAAAATCGTTCGGTGCGTTACAGGTATTGCGGCAGGTGTCGTTGTCGATAGCGCGGGGCGAAGTGGTGGGGCTAACAGGGCGCAGTGGCTCTGGGCGCACGACGCTGGTGCGCGTGATCGGCGGTCTATTAAAAGCGGATGAAGGTGAAATCATACTAGATGGCGTGTCGATCACGTCTGATAATTCGCGCGCCCGCATGAGCATCATTCATCAGCAGCCTGAATTAGTGACGATGATGGACATTACGAATAACATTTTTTTGGGCAACGAATTGGGCTGGCGAATCGGCCCGTTCACCATTCCCCGCCGTCGCATCATGGACAAACAGGCGGCCGATCTACTCAATGCGCTCGATGCACCGTTTGACTCACTGAGCGAACCGGTCGCCAACCTATCGGGCGAACAACGGCAACTGGTGGCGATTGCCCAAGCGATGGCACGGCCGAACGACTTGATCATTCTCGATAAACCGGAAACATTGATCAGCTACCCCTACCAGCAAAAATTATTGTCGCTCATCCAATCATGGCAGCGCAACGGCCGCGCTGTGCTGTTCAGCAGCGACAATCTCGACCATTTATTCGCCGTCACAGACCGACTACTCATCATGCGCGATGGGGCGATTGTCGGTCAATATCCAACCGACGACACCAATCGAGAAGATGTAGTGGCCGCGCTTGTCGGCACAACGGATAGAGAGCAACGTACCCCTGTCATCTGGGCATTAGATAGCTATTTTCAGGCGCGGGAACAAGCCGAAACATTGCAGCACAACCAACGGTTATTGCGCCGCGATTTAGCCGCACGGGACAATCTCAATCAGCAATTGGTTGAGCGACTATCTGAACAGGTAGAGGCGTTGGACAGTGCGAATCTAGCATTGCAGGACGCGCAACGCCGCTTGCTGACAGAGCGTGAGCAGGAGCGCAAACGATTAGCACGTGAACTGCATGATCAAGCAATTCAAGATTTACTCAGTCTCAATTATCAGTTGGAAGAGATGGTGGAGATGGCTGCCACGGCCGAAATGCAAAACGAGGTGGTCGATATTCGGCACACGATCCGCAACTTGGTCGAAGATTTGCGGCGCATTTGTGGCGATTTACGGCCGCCCACTATCGACAGCTTGGGTTTGACGGCCGCGCTGCGCTCATTTACCCACGACTGGGAGCATCGTACCGGCATTAAGGTTGATCTCAATGTAGATGAGGTGTTCGGCCGTCTGCCAGAAGCTATCGAATTATCTGTTTTCCGTATTGTGCAAGAAAGCCTCAACAACGTGCGAAAACATGCAGACGCAACCGAAGTCACCGTCACCATGTTGCCATCTTCCCCGCGCATGTTGCGGATCGCTATTGCTGATAATGGTAATGGCATGGAAGCGGCCGCCGATCTCGCCCAACTCGCCCAAAACGGACATTATGGACTGCTTGGCATCAGCGAACGGGTCGCACTGCTGGGCGGCCGGATGCGAATCAAAAATCAGACAGGGCAGGGGCTGCTCATCGAAGCAGAAATCCCCCACCCCAAAAGCCGGAGCAAATCATTCTTACGCTAAAATACCGGCCGGTTCATCCGCGAGAAAGGGTTCATCCGCAATGGCATGATCGATGCCAGTCGCTTCAAACCCTTCATCCGTTGCCAGCCCCGCCTCTTGACGAATCAAATGCTCAATCTCATTGAGATATGCTTGGTTTTCTTTGAGGAATAGCTTCGCATTTTCGCGCCCTTGCCCCAATAGCGTTTCGCCATAGCGATAGTACGCGCCCCGCTTGTCGATCAAGCCATATTCAACCCCCAGATCAATCACATCACCCGTAATCGAAATGCCTTCATTGAACATGATGTCAAATTCCGCTTCGGTGAACGGCGGCGCGACTTTGTTCTTTTTCACTTTGACCCGGGTACGGTTTCCGGTCACATCGCCCCCCGACTTAATCGCTTGAATACGGCGAATATCGAGACGGACAGAAGCGTAAAATTTGAGCGCATTGCCGCCACTGGTCGTTTCTGGGCTGCCAAACATCACACCGATTTTTGAGCGCAATTGGTTGGTGAAGATCATGATCGTCTTCGACTGGCTGATCACGCCAGATAGCTTCCGCAACGCTTGGGACATCAGCCGCGCTTGCAGACCAACATGGGTGTCGCCCATCTCCCCTTCAATTTCAGCACGGGGAACGAGCGCGGCAACAGAGTCCACAACAATCACATCGAACACGCCAGAGCGCGTGAGCGTATCCGCGATTTCAAGGGCTTGTTCGCCTGTATCTGGTTGCGAAATATACAAATTGTCGATGTCTACACCGATCTTTTCTGCATAGGAGGGATCGAGCGCGTGTTCCATGTCGATGAACGCACACAACCCACCCCGCTTCTGTGATTCGGCGATGATGTGTTGGCAAAGGGTCGTTTTACCGGATGATTCGGGGCCGTATATTTCGACGACACGGCCGCACGGCAAGCCCCCCACGCCCAACGCAATATCGAGCGAAAGTGAGCCGGTGGGAATCGTTTCGACCGTCATGCCATGCGCGTCCCCTAATTTCATGATCACGCCGTCCCCAAATTTTTTGGAAAGGGTGTTCAGTGTGCGTTCAAGGGTTGCGTCACGGCCGCCTAGTTCGCTTGTCTTCTTTGATTTTGCTTTTGCCATCGTTTGTTACTCCGTTAAATAGCAGCACAACATCTGCATCAAGGCAGCTTGCCTGATTGCCTGTGTGCCACAAACATATTTATGAACGCCCGTTCAATGAGAGCGCAAGAGTTGATAACAAGAATGATAGCACACTCGTTCGACATGTCAAGGGTGGATTTTTATTTTATGAACACGTGTTCAACAATGCACACCTGCCGATGTAGAGACGCACCGCCGGTGCGTCTCATGTGGCACATATTACACGGTGCGTCTCACACAATTCACATATACAACCCTGCCACATTATCCCGATCTTTCGCCCATCGTTCTGGGTTTGTCATAATGTAATGACGCGCTTTATGTAATGATTCCTCTGTCCGAATAATGCGGTCATAAAATCCTCGTTGCCATTCAAAATCAGTGAACCCCGCCTTCCTGATGCGTTTTGTACAGACGCTTTTGAATTGTGCCATGATCGAACCAATGGTGTTGGCAGGTCGCTTCGGCATCGGCTTTTTCGGTTTATCCGATTCAGAGCCGCACCCGCGGTGCGGCTCTACACCTGTTGTGTGTGGTTCGATTTTATGTGTCAACACCAAAATGACGTGCATGTGATTGGGCATGATCACCCATTGATCCAGCACAACATTGTCACGAATTGTTTCTGTTTTTTGCCATTCTTCTGCGACTATCTTGCCAATGGGCGATAGTTGAATGTCATTATTGATGATGTGACCGAAAAAATGGGTGCGGTTGTTGGTACAGATGGTCAGGTAATAATATCCGGCCGCACCATAATCCCAACCGCGCAAACGGGTTGATTCAATCCGATATTTATTCTTGAACAATGTCATGATGTGATAATGGGAATGTGCCGCAATGTAGAGACGCACCGCTGGTGCGTCTCATGTGCGGGCGGTGCGTTTTTAAGAAGCGAAAAGAGCAGACGCAACCTGGGCGGCAACGGCCGCATTGTTCAGCAAAAGCGCGGTGTTGGTGGTCAGGGTTGCGCCGTTGGTTAGTTGGACAAGCCGTTGCAGGAGGAAGGGGGTGGCGGCCGCGCCTGTGATGCCTTGCGTTTCTAGCTCGGCTAATGCTTGTTCGAGGGCGGGGGCAGTGGCGGCCGAATCGAGGGCAGATGTCTCTGGCACAGGATTGGCGAGCAAGATAGCGTTTTGCAGTTGCAACTGGTTACGGGTACGGATGATGGCGGCCGCTTGGGCGGCCGAGTCAACACGCTGATCAACAAGCAAACCACTATTGCGATAGAAAAAGGCGGGGAATTGCTCTGTCTGCCAGCCCAGCACCGTGACACCATTTGTCTCTAGCACTTCGCGGGTGGCGGGTAGATCGAGGATCGATTTGACCCCACTGCTGACGATGGTGACAGGCGTGCGCCCCATTTCGGTCAGATCGGCACTGACATCAAAGGGATGACCGCGATGGACACCGCCGATGCCGCCCGTTGCAAACAGTTCGATGCCTGCGATATAGGCGATGATCATGGTGCCAGCGACAGTGGTTGCGCCGTTTTCGCGGTAGGCGATGGCGAGGGGAATGTCGCGGCGGCTGCATTTTCGCACGGTGTCGCCATCGAGCGCGGCGAGGTGTTGCAATTGTTCGGCCGACAAGCCAACGTGAATCACACCATCCAAAATCGCAATGGTGGCGGGGATTGCGCCATTGTCACGGACTGTATGTTCCATCTGCACGGCCGTCTCCAAATTTTGGGGCGCGGGGAGGCCGTGTGTGATGACGGTGCTTTCGAGGGCGACAACCGGCCGTTTTTCTGCCAGTGCGTCAGCTACTTCAGGGGCGATACAGATTAGATTTTTGTTCATGGTGCGTCCTTCTGAGCGTATTCGCTTTTTTTGAGGCGGTAGAGGGTTTCTTCCGTCAATTGTCGATGCTTGTTGGTGATGTCGGCGAGGATGCCGAAGAGGAAAATGAGGAAGCCGATGATGAGAAAACCGGTGCCGATGCTGACTGATTGGATGAAGCGGCCGGTTGCTTCGGACGTGAGGTAGAGGATGAGAAAGCGGCCGAGCAAGCCCAAGCCGATGAGCAAAAACGGGGCGGCCATCAGCGAGAATGTTTTCAGTGGCTCGTAAAACGCATAGAGGCGCACGATGGTTGCGCCCTGCTGCTTGATAAAGTGCCACATGTTGCGTTGGAGGCGGGACGGCCGGGTGGGGCCGTTGATTTCGATGGGAATGTGGGCGACACGCAACCCTTTTTTGCCTGCTTGGATAATCGTTTCGAGCGTGTAGCTGAAACGGGTGAGGATGTGAAAGCGCAGGGCGGCTTCGCGGGAGTAGGCGCGGAAGCCGCTGACGGTATCGGGTACGTCTGTGCCGCTGACGGTACGGACGACGCGGCTGCCGAGCCGTTGCAACAGCTTTTTGAGCGGGGAAAAGTGGTCGATTTTAGTGATGGGGCGACTGCCGATCACCATGTCCGCTTGGTTGGCGACGACGGGCGCGACGAGATCGGCGATGTAGCGGCCGGGGTATTGGTGGTCAGCATCTGTATGCACGATCACGTCTGCCCCGCGCACGAGGCACGCTTCGAGGCCGGTCTGAAAAGCACGTGCGAGACCCATGTTGTGCGAGTGACTTATCACATGATCAACGCCATTTTCCAAAGCTATTGCCACTGTTTGATCGGTACTGCCGTCGTCGATGATCAATGTTTCGATGCGTGTGATACCGGGCAGGCTGGTCGGCAAATCGGCAAGCACAATGGGCAGTGTGTCTGCTTCGTTGAGACAGGGGATTTGGATGATCAGCTTCACGGGGATGATTATACGGGCGGCCGGATTAAATGACCGCTTCTATTAATAATGGCGTGGGTGTGGCGAATCCTTGTTGGAGCAGGTCGATGAAGGCGGGGAGGGTGGTGGCACGGCCGAACGGCACACCAAATCCGGCCGCGATACCGCCCCAGTCAATGGCGGGATCACTCATTTCGAGCAGGCGGGTGGCGGTGGGGCCGGGGGTGTCGATGCCCATTTTTTTCAGTTCGCTGAACAGCACCTGATAGCCACGATTGGACAAGATGACGACGGTGACATCGAGCTTTTCCCGCGCCATTGTCCAGAGTGACTGAATGGTGTACATCGCGCTGCCGTCTCCTTCGAGGGCGAGGATGGGACGGCCGGGGGCGGCGACGGCCGCGCCGACGGCACAGGGCAGGGCGTGTCCGATTGCGCCGCCGGTAATGGCAAGCCAGTCGTGCGGAGCGGCCGCGACGGTGGCGGGATTGAGGTGTTGCCAGAGGGCGATAGCTTCATCGACGACGATGCTGTTTTCGGGCAGCAGGGCGGCGACGGCTTGGCTGATGGTGGCGGCCGATAGGGTTTCTCCGGTGGGCAATGTGGGCGCGGCGTACACAGGAATGGGCGCGGGGTCGGTTGCGCCGATGTGGTGGGCTAATTGTGTCAGTGCGCCCAGTAGATCGGCCGTGGGGGCGGCAAATGGCACGATGTGACAGGCGGCCGGGGTGGGCAAGCTGGGTTGACCGGGGTAGCCAAAAAAAGCGACTGGCTGCCCTGCACCGACGAGCAACAGGTGACGCACATCTTGCAGCAGCGTTTGGTTGATGGCGGTGCTGTAGGTGAGGTGGATTGGTTGCACACGGCCGCGTCCCCGTGCCATTCTGGCGTTGAAAAAGTCGGCGAATAAATGACAGCCTGTTTTGTGGGCGATCTGTCCGGCGATGGTGAGGGCTTCTGCGTGGAGGGCGCGGTTGCCAAGCATGATGGCTGCCCCCGGTTGGGTCAATAGCTGGGCGGCCGCATCGAGATCGGCCAGACTGGGCAACGTCCGCACAGGGGCAACAGGGTCGGGTATGGCTGTATTTTCAGTAGAGACAGATTGCCAGGCGGTGTCGGCCGGGAGGATGAGGGTGGCGGTTTGGCCTGCTTGGGCGGCCGTGATGATCGCTTGGGTGTCAGCCACAAGCGTCTGCGGGGTGGTGCGCCGTGTGATTTGCGACACAGAACGGATCACACCGTCGATGTCGGCCGTGAGCGGTGCGTCGTATTGGGCGTGGTGGCTGGCATGGTCGCCCACGATGTTGATCACGCCGGTGTGTGCTTTGCGGCCGTTGTGCAAATTAGCCCAGCCGTTGGCGAAGCCGGGGCCGAGATGCAAAAGCGTGGCGGCGGGTCGGCCGCTCATGCGGTAATACCCGTCGGCCGCGCCTGTCACCCCACCCTCAAACAGCTTGAGAATGCAGCGCATCCCGTCTATGCTGTCGAGCGCAGCAACAAAGTGCATTTCCGATGTGCCGGGGTTGCCAAAACAAACATCGATCCCGCTCTTTAACAATGTTTGGACTAATAGTTGTGCGCCGTTGGTCATGGGTGAATTGTGGGGGATCAAGGGTAAAATTCAAAGCGTCTTAATTTGTAACGGCCGAGAATACGCACAGAACTGTCACCAATTGTAGAAATTGAGCGACCAAAATTCTCCAGCTATTTCAACATGGGTGCTGACGACATTAGCGATTGCATTCACTATATCTGCATAGGTCATGTCTCGTGTTTTGTCGTTGTCTTTGTAGACGGCAAAAATACCGCTATGATTTGCGTCTTGGTTGTGTAGCTCGCGGAAATCACGGGGGTTGAATGTCAGAAGAATACGCTCGGCCGCTTGTGCATGTGCAAATTGAATATCATCCTTCGCCCCCAATAACGGTGGGTCAGTATCCAATGGTGTCTGTACATCATGCCCTGTTTCGATAAGCAATTCGCGCAATGTCCGATGGTTCGCACACTCGTCAAGATAAATTTTGAGGCTCAAGCGGAATCCCCTCTTGGATCAAAAATTGCTTTTCCTCATCAGCTTCATGCTCGATCAATGATTTGCTAAGCTGATAGTATTGTTGCGCCTCTTTGACCTGTTCAATAGGCAGATCGAGTTCATAAGCAACATCTTCCACACTCAAATTGTTGGCTCTCATTGAGTAGATCAGTTGCCCAACGGTGATGTTGCGACCTTTTAGATACAGTTGCTTTCGCCAGCGATGCGGCCGTGCTTCCAGATACACATACGTGGATTGATGATTCAGAATAGGCGCACGTTGAAACAATTGCTTAATTTCCTCAAGCGACAATTGGTTGACCAATTCAACCGCTTGGTCAAGGCGTGTTTTGGGCGGCACGATTTGAGTCATGGTGACATTTTAGCATATTGAGACGGCCGACGATATACGCAGAACTATTGCAAATTACATCAATCAACGATAAACGTGATGCGACTTACATTCAGATGTATGCTACTTGCAGGTTAAATTCTTCCGGCTCGCCCCAGGCGAGAATTTCAAGTTCATCAATCACAAAACCAATCGGCGTCGATTGGTGAATGATGATTAGACCGGGCATCGGCCGCGCATCACGAACACGCTCATTCGCCACTTTAATCATCGTATTTTCATCATGGGATAAGAGGATTCTTTCCTGTTCGGCCGCCAATGCCAACACCAGACTATCATCCTGCCTAAACGCCGCCGTATCTTGCACACGCACAAGATCGATGCTGGGCAACCGTCGCATCAGTCCAAGAATGATTCTGTTGTTGAAATCTTCGTCTGTGAGGAACTTCAATAACAAGGGGGGATCATCTGTCTTCATCTGGCTGATTTAGGGGCTGCTTACTTCGACAGAAATTGTTGTCGCCGTTTTAATCGTCTTTCTCTCGCGGCCGAATCTCGCGGATACATTCGCTCTGTTTCAGCACGAAGCTCGGCGTGATCTTGTTCTCTCAGCACAATATAAGCATCCACATCGGCCGGGTTTTGCAACATCCACGCAATCGTCGTGTAGATGTCAGGAAGGAAGAGGGTAGGGTAAGCATCTTGGATTTGCTCGGCCGAGTCACCCCGCCGATACGCATAGATCACCGAATCGAGCGAGACCCGCGTGTCGCCTATGCGAAGCATCCCATTATGCGGGGTCAAGGGCGGGACAAGGGGCTTGATTTGGGGTGGGTCAATGACAAGCATGATGCCAGTATAGCATAACCGATATTGCAACAATAGCGCGATATTTACGGCCGCGAATCGCTTAAATGTGGTTGTTGTAGATGCAGATGCCATCAGACTGGTACGTTTTGTGCTAGAATCGACCTCATTTTCCAAACCAGATACCGACCATGAAATTGCTCTCAAGCTCTTTCTATACGAGTATAATTCGGCAATCATCAGTTAGCATTTAATCACTCCCTATGCGTGCTTTTCTCAAATCGCTCTCTCATACCATCACCCACTTTTTTGATTCGGTGATCGCACTGCCGCGTCAATTTGATCGACAGGAACGGCGGCTGGTTATTCAGGCTGTCATCATCGGCTTCATCGTGTGGGTGATCGTGTTTGCATTGCGGAAGGCGGTGCATGAATTGTTCCATGTCAACATTCATTGGCTGGAACATGCGTCCACACCGTTTTTGCTGTTTGTGCCGTTGTTGATCGGGGCGTTGCTGGTGGCGACTATCGTTAAATGGCGGTCGGCGACGATTCATTATCGAGATGATGATGGGCATATTCACGAGTTGCTTGATGTAGAGGGGGACGGGCTGGAACGTGCGATTTCGCTCTATTTTTCGTCAGAACCAAGTTTTGAGCAATCGCTATTGGGGCAAGAGGGGGTCGATGTGCGCTGGGAGCTGCCGACGCTGTGGCTGACTGTCCGCAAATGGCTGGCGACGTTGATCACGCTGGCGAGTGGTGGCTCTGGTGGTCTGGAGGCGAGTGTGACGCTGATCGGGGAAAGCACGGCCGCGGGGCTATTTCGGCCGCGGCCGATCACCGATCAGAAATTTCTCGCACCATTCTGGAATTGGTGGCGGTCGAGCAATCCTGATGATTTACAAACGGCACAACTGTGCGGCATCGCGGCGGCCGTGTCCACATTGCTCGGCGCACCATTTACGGCCGCTTTTTTCGCTGTCGAAGTAATGTACCGTCGTCGGCCGGTGATCAACAAATTGATGTATGCGCTCATCTCTGCCCTGATCGCCTTCTTTATGACGCGCCTCGTCGATCCCGATCATACTGCTATTTTTAGTGTCGATAATTTGATTTTGCCGCCCCGTGATTTGCCGTATTATGGCGCGATTTTGTTGATGGGCGTGTTGATCGCGCTCGTCAGCATTTATTTCAGCCGCCTTCGCAACACGTTCGATCACGCTTTCCATCGCATCACGCCCAACTTGTGGCTGCGCCATTTGCTGGGGGCGACGATTACCGGGTCGATAGCGATTATCATCTTTTATGGATTGCCGGTGCTGGCGAATATGGGGTGGATTGCGGCCGATTATGCCCACCCGCTCGCACTCGTTTTGGGTGCGGGAGAAGCCCCGATTGATGCCGCGCTCTCTGGCGACTTGGTGATCGGTGTGGCGCTGATCGCGCTCTTTGCCAAAATGCTGGCGACGCTGGCAACGATTGGATCGGGCGGGAGCGCGGGGCTGCTGGTGCCGTCGATCTACTTTGGCACAATGGTCGCCGTGATTATTGCCAACCTGTTTGGGCTGCCGCCGATGACGCTGATCATCCCGGCGATGACAGCCAGTTTGGTGGCAATTGTCAATGTGCCACTAGCGGCAATTTTGTTGCCTGTGGAGCTATTTAGTACGGAGTACATGGCTCCGGCGATGGTGGCGATGGTGGTGGCGTATTTGTTTGCCCACCAGAGCAGCATTTACCGCAATCAGCGCGAGACGTTTGCGGGGCGGGAAATTTTGCCCGGTTACAGTGCGCGGCGGTATCGTGTCCCGGCCGCGTGGACGGGCAAAAGTTTGATCGATCTCGACATTCGGCAGCAGTTTGATGTGAGCATTATCGGCATCATCGAGCAGTTTGACGGCGCGGGACAGTTGCAGCCACACGTCCACCTCAACCCCGACCCGAATGAGCCGTTGACGTTTGATGATACGCTGGTAGTGATCGGAACGGACGAGCAGTTGCAAGCATTCGGGGCTGCGGTTCAGCAAGAAGATCACGTCGCCAATAGCGCTCAGTAGCATACAAAAAAAAACGGGCGAGAGAATACTCCCTAGCCCATCCATTAAATCAAACACATATTGATGCTATGGCCAACCATACGGATTGCCATCACCTACTTTGATTATGTTTGATACTACCTGCGAATAGTCAAATATATCAACTGATCCATCTTCGTCAAAATCAACATCATGACCTACACTAATCAAAGGATCATTAGCTGGTTTCGGGAAAAAAGTAAGATGTGAGCTGACAATGCTAACATCAGCATCTGTGATTTTATTATCTCCGTTGGCATCACCATCAATTAATGTCACCGAACCACTCAAATCTATTTCGCTATTAGACAATAAAGAAGGCATGATAAGCGTAGCTTACCCGTCTTTCAAACAATTTTAGCAGATAGGGTAGAGTGTAGTAATATAAGGGAGGGTAT
>CALECP010000020.1 GCA_937949915.1 uncultured Anaerolineae bacterium | reverse complement strand
CGCGATTATGCGCGTCGCTGGCATGGTCAGCCAATTCTGCGCTATCACGCCGCCGCTCCCCTACGATCTTGAAATCGTAGCGGCCGCACCGTAACAATGGCGATCTCTGCGGCCGTTCTCCGCACCAAACTACAGATGCCGCGCATCCGGCCGACACTGGTGCTACGGCCGCGCCTGCTCGACAAACTCAATCGCGGCTGGGACGGCAAAGCCACCTTTATCTCCGCCCCGGCCGGGTTTGGCAAAACGACGCTGATCAGCGCGTGGCTGGCGCAATTAGATAGTCAGACCGCATGGCTCTCGCTCGATGCCAACGACAACGATTTGCGCCAATTTCTCGCCTACTTGGTGCTGGCACTAGAGACGGTAGACACGCAACTGAGCGAAGGGGCGAAAGCGTTGCTCGAAACAGTGCCGCGTTCGTTTGCCCCCGACAATGTGCTGATTCCATTGCTCAATAATGTGGCGGCATCGCCCGGCCGCATCACGCTCGTCCTCGACGATTACCACGAGATCAAAAACGACGCGATCCATCATGCCGTCACCTATTTATTTGACCATTCACCGCCCAATTTGCACCTTGTTTTTACCAGTCGGGAAGAGATACCGCTCCGTGTGGCACGGTGGCGGGTACGGGGGCAATTGACGGAGCTGAACGCCCAAGATTTGCGCTTTTCCGTCGATGAAGCGGCCGATTTCATGACGCATGTGATGGGACTGCACTTGACGGCCGACACCGTCACCGCTATCACCGAGCAGACAGAAGGGTGGGCGGCCGGATTGCAGATCGTCGCCCTCTCGCTGCAAGCGAAACCAGAGACGGCCGGGGTCAATTTCAGTGCCAATCATCGCTACTTTATCGACTACATGGCTGAAGAAGTGATGGCCAACCAGTCGCCAGAAATGCGCGATTTCTTGTGTCGCACGGCCGTCTGTGATCGCTTCTCGGCCGATCTATGCGCCACGCTCACCGGCCGTGCCGACAGCCGCGCCATCCTCGACCAATTAGAAAGCGCCAACCTCTTTCTCGTCGCGCTCGATGACGAACGCACCTGGTACCGTTATCATCGTCTGTTCGCCGAATTTTTACGCGCCCAACTGAGTGACGACGAGCGCGACAAACTGCACCTCACCGCCAGCCATTGGTTTGAGCAAACAGGCTCAGTCGCCGAAGCGATCCGCCACGCCACGGCCGCCCATGCACTGGATCGCGCTACTGATTTAGTCCATAAAAATGGCGAATCGCTCGTCAAAAACGGCCGCTTCACCCTCTTGCTCGATTGGGTCAACGCCATGCCCGATGAGATCGTCCGCAACAACAGCGTTCTGTCTGCGCGGAAAGCGTACTTTATGTATTTGCGTGGTCAAATTGACGAAGCAGAACGGTATCGCACCTACTCGTATGCCGCCCCGCCCCCGACCGACCCCGCCCACCAAGCGGAACTATTAACTTTTCGTGCCAGCCACGCCTATACGCTCAACCAATTTGAAAAAGCAGAGACATTAGCCCTGCGCTCGATGGCTTTGTCGGCCGATTCGGCCGACATCTTCAACACCTATGCGCTCAACATTTTGGGGCAGTCACAGCTTGCCCAAAACCAGCTAGAAGCGGCACTCAAAACTTTTGAACAAGCTCTGCGACTCGGCCGTCAGCGCAAGCACGACTACATGAGCATTTTGTCGCTCAGTTTTCTCGCGCCCCTGCTGTACCAGATGGGCGACCGCCCCGAAGCGATCCGTTTGTGCGAAGAAGCACTGTCTCAATACGTCGATCAGTGGGGCAACTATTTGCCGATGGCTGGCTTGCTGCATGTCTCGCTGGGCGTACTGCAATATGCGGGTAACGCGCTAGAGCAAGCGCAACATCATCTCGACATCGGGCTGGAATTGTGCGAGCGGTTGGGCGTAATTTTTTTGCAATTGGTGGGGATGCGAACGTTGGCACGACTGCGGTTTGCCCAGAACGATACAGAGGGGCTTCATGCGACGATTCGAGCGGCGCGGCAAATTGCCAACCGGCTGCCCAACCCGATTCAGCGGCAACAAATCGACATTGTGCTGGCCAATTTGCACCTGCGACAAGGGAAGAGCGACACGGCCGAAAAGCTGCTGACAAACGTCCATCCCAGCCGTCAAGCACGGTTGGCGCAGGCGCGATTGTATCTGGCGCAAGGCGAGACCGATGCGGCGATCCAGACATTGGCGCGGCTGGCCGAAAAAGATGAGGCGCAAGGGCATGTCAGCCGCTTGATCACGATTAAATTGCTGCAAGCGATGGCCGATGCAGACGCGGCCGATCAACATTTACCCACCGCGATCAAGTTGGCGGCCGCAGGTAATTACAGTCGTCTTTTCATCGACGAAGGGATAGACGCGATGACATTGGTGCAGGGGTATCGGTCGCTTGCGCCTGCCTTTATCGACAGCATTACGGCCGTGCTACCGGCACAAAAAATAGCCCCCGCCGAAACGACATTGACCGGCCGCGAATCAGAAATCCTCGCGCTCGTCGCCCAGGGCATGACCAATCAACAAATCGCTGACAAGCTATTTATCACCGTCAGCACAACCAAGTGGTATCTCAATATCGTCTACCGCAAGCTGGAAGTCAAAAACCGCACGAAGGCCGTTGCCAAAGCGCGGTCGTTGGGTCTTCTCGCGCCGTAGCCCACAGGCAAAACAATGCTGGCAGTGATCGCTATCGGTGGCAATTCGCTCATTCGGGACAAGCACAAAATATCGACGGCCGCCGAGTACACAGCGGCCGGGGAGACGTGCCAGCACATCGCTGACCTGATCGCGCAAGGGTGGGACGTGGTGATCGGGCATGGCAACGGCCCGCAAATCGGCTTTAATTTGCGCCGTTCTGAGCTGGCAAAACATGAGCTATTTGAGCTGCCGCTCGACGTGTGTGGCACATTTACGCAGGGGTCGATTGGCTACTATCTGCAACAAAATCTGCAAAACATCTTTCGCCGACGGCACATCAAACGGCGCGTGATCACGTTGATCACACAAGTAGAAGTTGACCCGGCCGATCCCGCTTTTGCCCGGCCGACCAAGCCTGTCGGCATGTTTTTGGATGAGCAGGAGGCGGCCGCACTAACAGCGAAAGGGTGGCAGGTGATGGAAGATGCAGGGCGCGGCTGGCGGCGGGTGGTGCATTCGCCCCGTCCCTGGCGCATTTTGGAAGAGGAGACGATCAAGCTCAATATCGGTGATGGCACAGTGGTGATCACGGTGGGCGGCGGCGGTATTCCGGTTGCGCCCAAAGGGGATGGCAGTGGAGATCATGTCGGCATGAGGGCGGTGATCGACAAAGATTTTGCGTGTTCGCTGCTGGCGCAACGGTTGACGGCCGACCTGCTGCTGATCAGCACGGCCGTGCCGCAGGTGGCGGTCGATTTTGGCCTGCCGACACAACGCTGGCTCGATACGCTGACGGTAGATGACGCGGCCGATCTGATCGCGGCCGGACAATTTGCCCCCGGCAGCATGTTGCCCAAAGTGCAAGCGGCCGTTGAATTTGTTCAGGCGACTGGGCAACGCGCCATCATCACCAACCCCGAAAATATGATCGCGGCCGTAGACGGCCGTGCTGGCACAACAATTATTCGTTAGAAATAGTGCAACTTTGCGGCCGATTGCCCGTAATGATCGACAAAACTAACTATAATAAACATGGGAAGTAACTGATTTCCCCCGTTTACACAAGGAGCAACAACATGGACATATTTGGTTTGATTCCTCTTTTTCTCTTTCTGCTGTTCATCGGCGGCAGTGCTGTTCGCATTGTCAAAGAGTACGAACGGGCTGTGATCTTTCGTTTAGGAAAGGTGATGGGCAAAGAAAAAGGGCCTGGTATCTTCTTTCTCATCCCGTTTTTAGACAAAATGGAGAAAGTGGACACCCGTATCATTACGCTCGATGTGCCGACACAAGAGGCGATTACACAAGACAATGTGACGGTGCGCGTCAATGCGGTTGTCTACTTTCGGGTGATCGATCCGATTGCGGCCGTTGTGCAAATCGAAAACTACCGTCGCGCAACCGCGCAATTTGCCCAGACCAGCTTGCGAAACGTGATCGGGCAATCGTCGCTCGACCAGATATTGCAAGATCGGGAGGCGATCAACGAACAACTGCAACTTATTATCGACGAAGCGACTGAACCCTGGGGCATCAAGGTGAGCATCGTAGAGATCAAAGATGTGGAACTCAATTCGCAGATGATTCGGGCGATGGCGCGTGAGGCAGAGGCAGAGCGTGAACGCCGTGCCAAAGTGATCCATGCGCGAGGTGAGCTAGAAGCGTCGAAGCAGCTTTCGGAGGCGGCCGATGCGATCAATGCGGCACCGGGCGCGATGACGTTGCGCTATTTGCAAACATTGGTCGATATTGGTGTGGAGAACAACACGACTACTATCTTCCCGATTCCGATTGAAATGATGCGGCCGTTCATCGACGGCGTAAGCGGGGGCGGTGATGCCAGCCCATCGATCACGCTCGATCAACTCAAACCATTACTCGCCCAAATACAGTCAGGCGAAATCAAAATCGACTAACATAACCCAACATATCTCAATATGTAGAGCCGCAACATCTTGCGGCTCTTTTTTTTTGCATCACAAAGTCGAAACAGGGTCAACGTCCAACATCCAGCGCGGCGGTAATTTTACATCGCGCAGCAAGCGGCCGGGATCGCTGGCACGGATAATGATTTGCCAGCGAAAACGGCGGTCGATGCGGCCGAAAAACGGTGGCACAGGCCCGATGATCTCCGTTGCATTCAGTTCTAGTTCATACGCCAATTCCCGGAGGTGTGCCGCCATTTTGATCGCCTCTTGCTCCGCTTTGACAGGCGACGGATCGGCATATACCAGTTTGGCCATGCGTCGAAATGGTGGGTACGTCTGCTGGGTGCGAAAGCTGATCTCATCCACATAGAATTGCGCGTAGTCATGTTGCGACGCGGCCGCAATCGCGTAATGCTCCGGGTTGTACGTCTGAAAAATCACCCGGCCGCCCAGCAACCCACGCCCTGCCCGTCCCGCCACCTGTGTCAACACCTGAAACGTGCGCTCCCCCGTCCGAAAATCGGGCAAACCCAGCGACACATCGGCCGAAATCACCCCCACCAGCGTCACCAATGGCATATCTAGCCCTTTCGCAATCATCTGCGTCCCGATCAGAATATCAGACTCATGGTTGATGAAACTGGCGAGTAATTCCTCATGTTTGTCGCGCCCTTTGGTGGTGTCTTTGTCCCAACGTACTGTTCGTGCCTGTGGCCACCGCGCCTGCACCAGTTCTTCCAGTTGTTGTGTCCCCAGCCCGAAATACTTGATTTTGCGTGAGGCGCAATCGGGACAGACATCGGGCGGCGGCTCGTTGTAGCGACATTGATGGCAGATCAAGTGGCTGTGCGGCCGATGGTAGGTCAATGGTAAATCGCAGTTGGGGCATTTTTTGACATGCCCACAATCGCGGCAAAAGACATACGTTGCGCTCCCCCGCCGATTGAGAAACAAAATCGCTTGCTCTTTGCGTGCCAGTACACCGTCTAGCTCTGTTTGTAGCACCCGGCTGAAAACGGTGCGGTTGCCTGCCCGTAGCTCTTGGCGCAAATCGACCACCTTGACGGGGGGGAGTTCGATTGTCAGCGCGTCGTCGGGGTCGGCCGTGGCCAAAGTAAAAGCAGAGGTGCGGCCGATACGTTCCATTGCGCTTTCGATGCGCTTGCGGTGTCCCATCACACGCTTCGGTAGCTCCATTAGGGTGTAATTGCCTGCTTTGGCGCGATGATAGCTGACAATATCAGGCGTAGCACTGCCCAAAATGACGAGCGCTCCGGCCGCGTCGCCCAGCGCAATCGCGGCATCTCGTGCGTGGTAGTAGGGGGCTGGCACCGGTGGCGTTTGTTTGTAGCTGGCATCGTGTTCTTCATCCAGCACAATGACACCCACATTGGCCAATGGTGTGAATAAGGCACTGCGCGGCCCGACGATAATATCGAATAAGCCGAGCCGAGCGCGTCGCCATGTGTCGTATCGTTCGCCGTCGCTGAGGCGGCTGTGTAGCACGGCCACCCGCCCCGGAAAACGAGCCGCAAAACGGCGCACTGTCTGCGGGGTCAGCGCGATTTCTGGCACGAGTACCATCGCTGTTTGTCCGTTTTCGATGGCGTGGTCAATCGCCCGCATGTAGATTTCTGTTTTGCCAGAGCCGGTGACACCGTGCAGCAGCAGGGGCTGATAGCGGTGCGGGTCTTGTGCCTCGCTCCCGGCGATCATCATCATTTTGATTCGTCCCCATACCCGTGCTTGATCGTCTGTCAGCAAGGGCGGCTCGGCCGAAACAAAATCGCGGTCTGCCAGCGAGTCGCGCCACACCTGGCGGGGCGCGTACCGGATCAGTTCGAGTTTGGCTAATTTATTGAGCTGTGCGCGGGATGCGCCGGTGGCAAACGTGATCTCTTTGAGGGGGACGGGCTGTGCCATCTCTGCCAAAAATTGGAGGACGGCATGATATTTCTCTGCCCCCCGTAGGTGCAAAATGTGACCAAGTACCTGCTTTTGCCTCACTGCGAGTCCGACGGTGGCCGCTTGTGTGAGTGTGTGGGGCGATCCGTCGGGTGATTCAATGGTGATCGTTTGCTGCCCAACCCATTCTACCAACCCCTCAGATTCGAGTTGCTTGAGATGTTTTTTGGTTGCGCCGGTTGCTTGCAGGACGGCCGCCTCGGCCGGTAATGGATCGTTGGTGAGCGCGAGATAGTTGAGAATGTCGGCCGCTTTGTTGCGACGGCCGAGTGTGACCACTGCGTCCCGAATTTTGTGCGGGTCTGTCAGCAAGACGGCCGTGTGGATGTTTTTCGGCCGGATGCGGGGCGGCTCTAGCACGCTGCCACTGACCAAGATGTTGCGCCGTACCAGTTGGCGAATCGCCTCTTTCATCTTGGGGCGCAAGGGTTTGGGCAACGCTTTTTTCAGTTTGTTGCCGCGCATGTCGCCTTGTTCGCGCACGGTGTCGATGATCGCTTGTTGCGCTTCTGTCAGGCGGCCGTTGCCGTCCCAGTATGGGTGTATGTCTACGGTGATGTCGCTCCAGCGTGTGAGACCGGGCGGCAAAAAGAGGCGCAAACACGCATTCAGGGGTGTGAAATAGGTTGCGCTCATCCACTGTGCGGCCGCGATTTGATAGTCGCGCACGACAGGGATCACGTCGATGATAGCAATGATCGGTTTGGTGTCGGGGATGGGGGAGGTGCCAGTCAGCCTGATGATGGTCGCTTGGGCGAGTCGTCGGCCGAACTCGACTTCAACCAATTGCCCCACCTGCACCCGCGCTTGCAGATCGGCCGGGACATTGTAATGAAACGCGCCCTCTAGCGGTGCTTCGATGTTGATGACCAATTCAGCAAACATGTTCTATTGGTAGGGGCTGTACTCTGTGCCTGCCTCGGTGTTGCGGCGACTGTGTGGGTGAATGAAAATAGGCAAAAAAAAAGCACTGCCTAAGCAATGCCTTCTCTTCATTCTCGTTTGAGAAACCTATTAGCCGCCGAAGACGTCATTCAGGTTGTTAATTGGTGGCGCGCTACCTGCGCGTGTGCCAACTTTGCCTGAGTAAACGACTGCCGGAGCCTTGTAGGCTTTACGGGTGTTCTTCTTTTCGAATTTCATCGTAACTCTCCTAAGTCAAATTTGTGGCCGACTGATGAGATAGTCGTGTTTGGTTTTGCGAACAACATAATACCCGCGAAGGCATCATAGCATTCACCTAATCGCCACCATTATGTATGAATTTCGATATTATGTCAACAAGCTAAAATCGTTTCTCATCTGGTTATTTTGCGCTGGCAATCGCTTACGGGGCGGTCAGCATCAGTTGATCGATAGCTGATTGATCAGAGTCGTTGGTAATGTTTCTACATCGCGTCCCAAACTTAACACATAGCTATCGACTTGCCCTGCGAGCTGCGCCATGAGTGAAGTGTGGGCATCGACGCTTTCTTCGTCCCAGCAATCTAGGCTGGTTTCCAGTAGTCGTGCGAGGGTGATGGCACTGATCTGGGGGGTGATGATGCTGTGGTCGCGGTCGTTGATTTGTGGGAAACAGATGGTGCTGACGCGCACAGGCTCTGACCAGCTATTGGCGAATAGCTCCCAACTGGAGAGGATGACATCGTTGCCGACGTGATGGGTGTACGGGGTATCTAAGTAGGGTTTGAGTGCGGGGAGTAGCTTGATGGTGTTCGGCCGTAATGTGAGTAAATCGGGCATGGCATACGCATAAATGCCGTCTGCTTTGGGATGAAGGATGATGATGTCGTTTGACAGTAGCTTCCAGCCGTTGAGCATCAGGTTGAGACAGGTGGTTGTTTTACCACTTTTGGTTTGCCCTACAAACAGGATGCCTTGCTCGTTATAGGATACGCCGGATGAATGGATAAAATAGTAGTGATGCTGGCGCAAGATGGGGGAGATTGCGCTGGTGATGTAATCATCGACGTACTCTCTGGTGATCAGGTAGGGTGTAATCACGCCGCTGATAGTCGGGATGCCATCGGCCGTATCGGCCGTCAGCTCAATGTAGCCGCCATCGTGAAAATAGAGGGCTTGATCCCCATTTTCCAATTGATACGCATCGAGCAGCCCCAGCCCGGTTTCGTTATTCATCACCCGATTATCGACAAAAATAGGCTCGCTAGACGGCCGTTCGGGCAACTGATCGACGAGTGACATCGCCAATCGCATAATAACCGGGTGGGCAGGCGTGTCTGTTAACCAACTGCCAAACAAGCGCACCAACTCTGCATTGATCGCGTCGCTATCGCTGGTTAATTGCACACATACTTCACCGATGGGGAGGTAGTTTGTCATAAATGCGTAGAGACGCGATGTGCGTCTCCCTCCGAAAAAATTGATTTACCGTCAATGCGACGGTTCGATTGGGTCAAAAAAAGAGACGCAAAATTTTGCGTCTCTACATTTTTGATTGTCAAGCAGGGCTATTAAATATCACAATTCCCTGCAAGGCAAGCGAACTCTTGCGCGGCCGTGGTCAGGTCTCTTTCCTCATAGCGATAAACTTTGGAGAAATCGACGTTCGGGAACAGGGGCGCGATCTTTTCGTACTCTTCGGCCGTGATGTCTACATACGGCATTTGGTCGTACTGGGCATCGAACGCTGGCAAGAACGCCATGCCGCCGATCAATGTCTGGTTTTCCCACACCCATCGGATGAGATCGATCACCTCGTTCGGCCGATACGTGATCGTCACGCTGGGGTTATGCTCCGTGTACTGCTCTTTTACTTGCAGCCAGTAGTTGCATTGTTCGATGGCACTTTTCTCATTGCGTGTTATCGCGCTTTCGGGCGACTTGACGGGGAAGTGAATCACCCATGTGTCGGCATCATCGACCGTTTGCCCGTTTTCGGGGTCCATCGGCACACCCGCGTCTTTCATCACCTTCAGCAGTGGCGAGTGGGTGCTGACGCGCACGTTGCGAATGTAATGATCTGCCCATCGCGCATGAATACCGCTCGATGAATTGACCAATGTTGATGAGTTGCCAGACGGCTTGGTGCAGGTGACGCTGACCGATTGGTTGATGCCCAGCATAGCGGCATATTTTTTGTTGACCGCTACCGCATGGTCGCGCAATTGTTGTTGTACGGCCGGGTCTTGGGCGATGGGCGAATCGAGTTGCCCATTGAGATCGACACCGAGCAAACGCTCCTCACGGCAATTTTCGCTCCAGATCGGCCGTAAGCCGGGGAAATGGGTCGCCATCGACTGAATCGTGCCGAGAATGGTCGCCATTTCGACTTTATCCAGCAGTGATTCTAGTGTGTCATCTGCCCGACAAACGACGCTCGTCAGGTTACAAAATTGATACGGCCGCAAAATGATCTCACCGCACGGATTTGTGCCGAACACCGCTTCTTTGCGGCGGGCTGGTGCGGTGCGCTGGGCCGCTACGCGGTTGAAGATGCCCGGTTCGCCCCGCCCTGCTTTGACCATCGCCAATACAAAGTCAGCGATCTCGGCTTGTTCGTATTCGCGTGTCCATACGGCGCTGTTGTTTGCGTTCCAGCGTTGTTCGTTGCCGATCAAGTTGTTGCCGTTTTTGCATTCGATCATCTCTTTATCGTCGTAATCGAACAGGGCGATCATGGCGGTGCGGCGCACGCCACCAGAGACGGCCGCGCTGCCGACTGCACACATAATGTCATGTGCGTCGAGCGGCCGTAGGAAGCTGCCTTGCCGTGCCAAGATCAATCCCCGTGCAAAATCGAGCATTTTGCGGAGCGGTTCGGGGCCAGATGCCCGGCCGCCTTTGGTGCGTAATGGTGCGCCTGCTGGACGTAATTGTGAATAATCAAACTTGACATCTTCGCCATCAAACCACGTGTTGATGCCCAAACGCACGGCCGCAGCCCACCCTTCGGATGAATCGTCGATGACGTGAGTGGTTGCCGGATCGCCCGATTGCCGTTTGATGCGTGGGAATTTTTCGACGTATTGTCGTTCGACCGAGTAGCCGACACCGCAACCGCACATAGAAATAATCAACGCTTCGACAAAGGAGTCGATGCTGTCTACCGGCATGTAAGAGCAGTTGTAGATAGCGACATTGGTGCGTCGTGCGGCCGGGCCTGCCATCGCCAGCAGACGCATAGAGGGCATCACCTGCATATTGAGAATGCCCTCGCGTAGACGGCCGTATTCGTCTCCATCTAATTTGCCATGCGACACTTCTCGCAGGTGTATCACGGCGCGGTCTACCGTCTCTACCCACGTTTCACGCCGCCCTTTTTCGTAGCTAAAACGGCTGTATTTATCGTAGAATTGGAATTTTTGTAGCTGTGTAGGAAAGTAGGGATCAGATTCGGCAAAAGCATCTCGCACTTCTTCGGGAACGGGTCGCGCCTCACGCATTTTGGCGTGTTCGGCACGATAGAGAATATAACTTTTGGCTGCTTCGTACTCCCCGGCCGCTTGCAGCACCATTTCAACGATGTCTTGCACCTGTTCGACCGTTGGCTCATCATATTTGGCTGCAACAACATTGGCCGCTTGATGGGCGATTTTGTCGGCCGCCACTTTCGCTGGCACCTCTAGTCGCGTAAAACATTTCGTGACCGCATTTTCGATCAAGCTCACATCAAATGGCACGACCCGGCCATCCCTTTTGACAATGGTTGCTGGTTGCTGCACAACGGCTTGACTATCTATAAACATTTCTACAGGAACGGTAGATGTTCCATTTTTGGCGGGTGCTTTCTGCATCTCAAATTCCTCTTAAATTATTTTTTTGCAATGATAAATCGGCAGGGAAAACAACGCGCCTGCAAAATAAAGGCACGATTTCTGAACGGACATATCGTTGCGATCTGTTGTTGGTTGCAATAGTGAGAGAGTGGGCAAATACTATGTTTCGAGCATTCGGTTGATCTCTTCCTTGATGTCTTCTAAATCATTCAATTGTAGATAAACGATAGCGTAACGGAGGTAAGCCACATCATCTGTCGCACGCAATTTGTTGATCACCATGTCGCCGACTGTTTTGCTGGGTAATTCTGCTTTTCCCCGGCGCTGTAGGTCTGCCTCGACTTCACCGACGATACGCTCGATCATCTCGGCCGAAATCGGCCGCTTGGTACACGCCAATCGGATGCCATCCATCAACTTATCCCGCGAGAACTCTTCCCGCGTACCATCCCGTTTGACAAGCAGCGGAGTCGCTAAGATCGGCCGTTCGTAAGTGGTAAATCGTTCTGTACACTCCGTACAAACACGACGACGGCGAATACCACCCCGTGCATCGTGACTGGTATCGATCACACGAGTACGATCTTGTTGACAGTAGGGACAATTCATGGTGTGTTTTGCTCCGAAACGCCATATATGGGGATTAGATTTGCACATTGTCCCATATTTGGTGCGGCGTGGAGGAAATAATAACAGAACTTATGTGTGTTGACAATGGGTGAACCTTAAAATGTTGATTGTTTTAACATTGGTCGATCTCTCGTTGTTCGTCGTCTGTTGTTCTATACTGTGATCGTATGAAACCACAACGCATTTCCCCCCAACTTGGTCAAGAATCTGTGTGGGATTATCCCCGGCCGCCTCGCCTAGAGCGCACCCACAAACCCATTCAAATTATCTTTAATGGCGTGACGATTGCGGACACGACGGCCGCCTATCGGGTACTCGAAACCAGCCATCCACCCACTTACTATTTGCCTCCGGCCGACATCGAAATGCAGCATCTTGAGCCAGCAGGCGGCCGATCTATGTGTGAATGGAAAGGGAGCGCACGGTACTTCACCGTTGTGGTCGCAGAAAAACGCGCCGAGCGCATCGCATGGGCGTATCCCACCCCCACGGCCGCGTTCGTGGCTATCAAAAATTACGTTGCGTTCTATCCGGCCGCGATGGACGCATGTTTTGTCGCAGGGGAGCGGGTGATCGCGCAACCGGGCGGCTTTTACGGTGGCTGGATTACGGCCGACATCGTAGGCCCATTCAAAGGCGAGCCGGGGACGTATGGCTGGTAGTGTGTCAACCCTCTACGATGCTATCGTGGCCGATTTGGTAACGGCCGGGCAGCACAGCCCCTACCCGGCCGATGCGAACGAACCCGATCCGCGCTACCAGAGCTATGGGGTGCGAATGCCGCAAGTCAAGCAAGTGATTCGGACGTATAAACCGGCCGTTCGCGCCCTGACACCCCCGCAAAAACACACGCTTGCCAATCGCTTGATCACCTCTGAAGTGGGCGAACAACAAACGGTTGCTCTCGCTATTTTGCAACCACTTGCTGCCTATTTTTCGGCCGATAAATTGGACGAACTCGACGCACTGGTACGCTGCTTGCATGGCTGGAGCAAGATCGATGCGTACACCGGGTCGCTGTTGCGCGACGTGCTGCTCAATCATCCGGCCGCGATGCTGGCGCTGGTAAAAAAGTGGAACACAGACAGCGATCTATGGTTGCGCCGCGCTAGTGTTGTGCTGTTCACACGCAAGATCGCCCGTACTGGCACATTCAACGATACCGCTCTCGCACTTTGCCACAATCTGCGCCACGATTCTGAGTTATTGGTGCAAAAGGGGGTGGGCTGGTCACTCAAAGATATGATGCACAGCGACCGGCCGCGCATCATCAGCTATGTGCGGCAGTTGCGTCGGGAAGGGGTATCGAGCGTGATTACGCTGTACGCGCTCAAAGATATAAAAGGGGCAGAACGCGCCGAGATTTTGGCGTGAAATTTTCCGTAAACGCCAGATACCTCTATAATCGGCCGAATGGCTTATTGGGACGTGATCGATATTCGACATTTAGACAGACCGCACGACTGGGTATACCAGTTCGGCCGTACCGCGCCGCTCGTGCTGGAAATCGGGTTCGGCCGGGCCGGACACCTCATCCACCTGGGCAAAACGCAACCCCAGCACAACATCATCGGCATAGAAACGTCGCGCACATCGCTGAAAAAAGCGGCGAGCAAAGCGAAGAACAACCACACCCGCCATGTGCGGGTCGTCGATGGATCGGGCTATGCGTTGTTGTGGCTACATATCGCACCCGCTTCGCTGACCGAACTGCATATCAACTTTCCCGATCCGTGGCCGAAAGAGCGCAGTATGCATCGGCAACTGCTCGATGATAACTTTATGCACCTTGCCGCCACTCGATTGATGACTGGCGGCCGTCTCTTCATCGCCACCGATCACCCTGCCTACCAGCCGATAGTCACCGACTGCCTGACACGCACACCGTATTTTGATAGTCGGCTTGATGGTGTGTA
>CALECP010000019.1 GCA_937949915.1 uncultured Anaerolineae bacterium | reverse complement strand
AAGGACGCGGAAGCGATTGCCCAAGATAGCCAGTTTGAGATGACGAAAAGTGGGTTGATTGCGGGGGCGGGCGTGGCGGCTACGGCCGCGATGGTCGCCTTGCGTGAACGCAAAACGGGCGAATAAGACTGAATGATATTTGTGAGGGCAGAAATCTATTTCTTCCCCACAAATATCAGATTACAATAGCCTGACGAGGTATTTGTGCATCGGTCTTATTGTTTTTTTTGGGTGAAGTTATGGGCGCTGATCGGGTTGCTACCGTTGTGTCCGGCCGCTCTTTGGGCGCGTTGACGGCCGTGGTCTGTTAACAAAAAGGTGGCTGATGGAAATTTGTGATTTGTTTCGATCAAGCGCTGCTGGCGCAATCTGTGAACGGCCGTGCCATCAACCGCCTCTTTCGTCCCATCAAGTGCATGAAGGTAAAAATACTTATTGCCGTCGATGTCCCGATGCGAGCGCAGTGTATGCCCGGTTAGGATAGCGGTCAGGATAGCGGTTTCGGATTGTGTGCGTTTCCGACGGAAAAATTTATTAAGCCAATGCATGTGTGAGAATTGTGAATAAGGTATTTGTATATTGACTTAGGCAAGGCGTTCCATGATTCAGTAATCTATGAAAAAATTCAACTCAGAGTTTGTGTCTAGTTCGACATCTTCGCAATCCCACTCAAAACCATCAAGGAACTTACAGGCAACATATTCTAGGTAATCGTAACGCGCCTGATTTTGTTCATCTATACATGCTGGAATAACGTGTTTTAGCATTGTCCCACCGAGGTTTTCTTTGTAGCGTAGTTTGCAGTAGATTAGCTTGCCATTATCCCATTCTTCTTGCCATAACATGAGCCTACTCGGCCGATATAAGTCAGTCTCCCAAGTTGGTAACTGTCGATCTAACTTACGAACTAGCTTATCGAGTTCTCTCGCTGATTCATAAGCATTTTGAGCCGCGCAAAATGACAATTCCAATGTCGTAAGATTGCCAGCATCATGGCATGGACGAAGTTTAGGTTGAAACTGTTCAAAGTCTGGTTGATACGATGGTTCGGTTGGTAAGCGTGTCGGCCGTGCCACAGGTATTGGTGTGACAACTTGTGTAACCACAACTTCAAAGATGCGTGTCACTTCAACGGTTTGGGGCGTTGGTGTGTTGATTTTTGTGAGGCGTTCACTTTCGGCTGAACGACAGCCAATCAGCGAAAGCATACCCCCTACCAACACGAGCAATAGATGCCAGCGCGAATAATCCTCAATTCGAAGTTCAATGTGTCGTTGTATTGCCATAGGTATATTGATGTAAGCGTAATGCGTATCCGACGGAAAAATTTATTAAGCCAGCGCATGAGTATGCAGACGATACCACTTTTTGTCGTACAAACACACGATTTCACACAACAATAACATTTACCGATTGCGTATCTTTGTTTTCAGCCGTTCGGGGACAAGGTTGAGGAGAGCGCGTTCGGCCGTGCCTTTGATCTGATCCAGTCTGATAGACGCGGCCGATTCGGAAACAGACGGCCGACCAGCCAACACAAATCGACCAAGGTGGTCTATCGTTGTACGCTGGCGGCCGACAATGCCAGTCGGCGCGAGATTGCGCCCATGCACCACCTGTAGCCACAGCGGCCGCGTCTCGATCTCCCGGATAGCAGACGAAAAGCGCTGCGCCATCGTGCTATGCGGCAAACAGCCCACAATCGACAAAAATTGCCCCTGCTCCACATTCTCGATCAAGCTCACAAACGGGTTGGTCGCAATCGCCACATCATACAATTTATCAGTCGCCGTGTTCAGGCGATAGCCATGCCGAAAATTGAGCAATTCAAACGCTTGCCCCGCGACTTGCGCTTGCACTTCTGCCACAAAATCGGCCGCCAGCGCATCGTCATTATCCAGCGTGGTCGTCAGCAAATGGGTGGTGTCGGCCGTGATGTACGGCCGGATCAACGCAAGAATCGCCTCATAATCAAAGCCGTCGATGTAGCACGGCACAAAATTATCCCACGTCGCTAGTTCATCGATCTGGGCGCGAAAAGCGGGGGGCGTGGTCGTATCAAACAACACGAGCCAGCGAAAATTTTGGCACGTTTGCCCCCGTACAGACGCATAGCAAAAATCACGAAAAAGCGGCAACCGATGCGCCAGCCACGCCTCGCTAACTGGCTCGCTATTGGGATAGCGCAAATTGAAGCGCGTAATGATCAGGTGGGCAAATGACATGACGGCCGATTATACGGTATTTCAGACGGTCAGCGCGTCGCTTTTTCAGCCCGGTTGCCGATGTGCCACAGCTTGCTTTTTTCCAGCATCGCTAATAGTGCGATCAGCAACTGATCGCGCTCCGCTTCCATCTCCGCAATCGGCGTGTTCTCCGTCAGGCGTTCACAGCCATCGACCACCTTTTGCGCCAATGAGTCCGTTAGCTCTGGCGCAGGCAGGAATGTCCAAGGCGCGGCCAATGATGGGCCAAACTGGTTGATGCAATGCGCCATCCCCCCTTCGCCCCCCGCTAAATGCAAAACGGTGAGCGGCCCCATCAGCGCCCAGCGCAAACCGGGGCCATAGCGCACCGCCATGTCGATCTCTTCGACTGTCGCCATGTCGTTGTCGATCATGTGCAGGGCTTCGCGCAACACCGCTTCCATCAGCCGATCCGCCACAAAACCGGGGACTTCTTTCGTCAGTTTGAGCGGTTGTTTGCCTGTATAGCGATAAAAATCGACCGCCCACTGGTGCGCTTCGTCACTTGTGTCGGGGCCAGCGACCACTTCGACAACCGGCATGAGATAGACTGGATTAAATGGATGGGCGACGACGCACCGTTCGGGATGTTGCAGGTTGATCGCCATTTCGCTCATCAGGTAGCCACTGGTGCTGCTGGCGATGATCGTCTCGGCCGGAGCGGCCGCATCTATCGCTTGCAGCGTGGCGATTTTGATGGGCAAGCGTTCCGGTGTGTTTTCCTGCACAAATTGCGCGGCAGCGACCGCTTGCTCTAGCGTGGAGACAAAGGTGATATTGGCGGCCGATGCGCCCGTTTTCATGCCCAGTTTTTCGAGCGTGGGCATGATGGTGTTTTGCAGTCGCGTCTCGAATTGGGCAGGGGCGGCCGGGTCGGGATCGTAAATTTTGACACGCATCCCATGTCGCATAAAGTGCGCCGCCCACGCACCCCCAATCACGCCTGCACCGATAATGCCCACTCGTTCAATCTTTTCTGGTAAAATTTTCGTCATCAGTTTTCTCTCGTTAAAAAGTTGTTGTGCCAGCATAACATTGATAATAAGGGGAAGCAATTTTGAAACCTTTGTTGGTGTGAGGGTATCTAAATGGTCATGATAAAACGTTTCGCCCGTCTCTTGCTCAAACTCGTCATTGCGGCCGCCATCTTGGTCGTGCCTGTCTCATGGCTTGCCACACAGTTTGCACTGCACCATGTACCGCGCATCGCCAACGTATGGTATCGGGAGTCGCCCACAGATTATGACATCGACTATGAAGATGTGTGGCTACAGTCGGCCGATGGCACGAAGCTCTCTGCCTGGTACATGCCGGGGGACAATGGCGCGGGGATCGTCGTCGTGCATGGCTATCGGTCTGTGAAAACGCACACGCTCAAAATGCTCGATCCATTATCAAAAGCAGGCTACACCATTTTGGCGATTGACCTACGGGCGCATGGGGACAGCGAGGGCAATCAAGTGACGTTTGGGATTAGAGAGCAGGAAGATGTCGATGCGGCCGTGACGTGGCTAATGGCACAGGAAGGGGTTGATCCAGAGCGCATCGGTGTGTTTGGCGAGTCGATGGGTGGGGCAACAGTGATCTTGGCCGCGGCCGATAATCCAGACATCAAAGCGGTCGCCGCACAGAGTGCGTTTGCGTCGATGCGCGGCACAATCGCCACGCCGATCTCGCGTATGCTGCTCGGCATTTCGTATCCGTTCACCGATTTAATGATGTATTTTGGCGAGCGACAGTTGCAGGTAGACACAAACGATTACGCGCCTGTCAATGTGATCGATCAGATCAGCCCCCGACCGCTCTTTCTCATGCACGGTGGGGAAGACCCGACCGTTGACCCAACAAGCGGGCATCAATTGTACGAAGCGGCCGCAGAGCCAAAAGAGCTATGGTACGAGCCAGAATTACGCCATATCAACTTTCCACACGAGCGTCCGGACGAGTTCGGCCGTCGGATCACCGCCTTTTTTGATGCTGCTTTGCTTGGTGAAAAATAACGAATGGGTGCGGTATATGGATTAAGCCGCAGGCACAATATCTTCTTCAACGGCCGTTTCTTCCGCCTCTACAACCTGCACCTGACCAACACGATAGCCGTCAAACATCGACACCACACGGCGCGGTAGACGGCCGAACATCTCTGTCCCTTCCTCTGTATGCTTCACATATTCGACCAGCCCGCGCTCATGGAAAAGCGACACCAAATCACCCCGATCATACGGAATAAACGCGGTCATCACTTCCATGTGATGCTCTGTCGCCGCCTCGACAGCCAGCAACAGATCGGCGATGCCATCCCCAGTCAGACCAGAGATCGTGACCGTCGGTACAGCCACATCCTCCGGCACTTGCAGCACAACGCCCTCTGGCAATCCGTCGATTTTGTTCAACGCCATAATCGTCGGCAAGTTTTCGACTTCTAGCTCTGCCAGCGTATCTTCAACTGATTCGATTTGGGCAGCTACGTTAGGATGGGTCGCATCGGCAACGTGCAAAATGATGTCAGCATCGGCGATTTCTTCGAGCGTCGCACGAAAAGCGGCGACGATATTGGTCGGTAATTTTTGGATAAAGCCTACTGTGTCGGTGAACAGCACTTCTCGGCCGCCCGGTAGCACACAGCGGCGCGTGGTGGGATCGAGCGTGGCAAATAGCATGTCGGCCGACAACACATCTGACCCCGCGAGGCGATTGATCAACGTCGATTTACCCGCATTGGTATAGCCGACAATCGCCACCACAGGCAGCTCTGTCTGCTGCCGTTTCAGCCGATGCCGCGCCCGATGCGCCCGTACCTCTTCCAGCTCTTGCTTGAGAACGTTGACGCGCACTTGAATCATGCGCTTATCCATTTCGATCTGCTTCTCACCTGGGCCACGCACACCGACGCTACCCCCGGCCGTGCCAGCTTGCCGCGCCAAATGCGTCCACATGCGCGTCAGGCGCGGAATGCGGTACTCTAGCTGCGCCAATTCGACCTGCAATTTACCCTCTCGCGTATGCGCGTGCTGGGCAAAAATATCGAGAATCAACGCTGTTCGGTCGATAATTTTCAACTTTTGTTTGTACGCTTTCTCAAGTTCGCGCTGGTGGCGTGGCGATAGCTCATCATCGAAAATAATCACCCCTGCATCCAAATCATCGGCCAACATTTTGACCTCGGTCACTTTGCCGGGGCCGATGTAGGTAGCCGGGTGTGGATGGTCGAAGCGTTGGTAGGTGGTGCCGACCACTTCGAGTCCGGCCGTTTCTGCCAAGCGCGTCAATTCTGCCAAGCTGTCATCGACAGAAAGGAGCGGCCGTCCTTGCTTTAATTCTCCGCCGACGAGCAGCGCTTTTTCTTTTGGTTGAGTGGTAGGGTACGTGTCGTTTGGTATTGAGATATTGAACTTCCTCATCAGGTAAATAGTGGAAGTCAGTGTATCAGTCTCGTTCTAAGAATGTCAAGGAGAAATCGCGTTAGAGTTGGGGCTTTCACGCTGTCAGTGGTACAACATGCCGTATGGAAACAGAGCCACGGCCGCACCGCACACAAAACCTGCTGGCATGGATATTGGGCATCCTTGCCGCGCTCATCGCCGGGTGGTTTTATCTGCCCACCATTCACCCCGGCGTAGGCCCATACCTCGATTCTGTCGAATTTCAGAAAACCGCCTGGAGCGTCGGCATCCTGCACCCGCCCGGATACCCACTGTACACCGCGCTGGGCGCACTGTTTACCCGTCTGCCGCTCGGTGGGCTGTTTTCGCAAATTGCGCCCTGGGGGGACAACCCGGCATGGCGGCTCAATTTTTTCTCGGCCGTCACCTCTCTCCTCGCCATTGTCACCATGACCCGGCTGATCTGGCGATTGACAGGCAACGCGCTTGTCGGCATGTTGGGCGCACTCACACTGGGCGCGGCCGTGCGCTTCTGGTACCAGGGAACATACAGCGAACTATACGGCTTGTACTCGCTCATGCTCGCCCTCACCTTTACCACGCTCATCGCATGGATGCAGACAAAACGGCCGCGCTTCTACTTCACCTCCGCTTTTTTGATGGCGCTGTGCTTTGGGGTCAACATTCCCGCGATGGTGGTGCTACCCGCGTGGCTGCTCGGTGTCGGTTTAACCGATTGGCGCGTGCTTATACGGCCGCGCACCCTCATCCCCACCATCTTGCTCGTCCTGCTCGCCGCCTCCCAATATCTCTATATTCCCTTGCGCTCGTTCGTCTTTGGCCCACCTGATTTTTGCAATTATTGTCCGACTGGCTGGGATGACACTGTGCCTTTTTTGACAGGTGAACGGTGGCGCGATCTCAATTTGGCGTTTGGGCTAGACCGCCGCTACTGGCTACAACGTTCGGCCGATGCGGGGTACGAATTGATGCTCAATTTTTGGCCGACTGGTGTGCTATTCGGGGGTATCGGCGTAGCATGGCTATTCCAGCAACAATGGAAAATCGCGCTCACCCTGTTTGCCGCCCTCGCCGGGACATGGTTCTTTGTGATGACTTATAACGTGGTCGATTGGCGCGATTTCACCACCCCGCCCTATCTCTTTTTCACGCCGTTTGTGGGGTGTGGCATCTGGGCGGCCGTGCAATGGGTAACGGCAAAAGTGAAGTCGCATGGCGGCCGGATTGCACTCACCTACCTGCTGCTCTTGATCCCCTCCGCACTTATTCTCGCCACCTTTCTCAACAACCGCCCCATCGTACAAAATTCGCCCAACCAAAATATGTTTTGGCACTGGCGAGCGCGAGAACTGCTACCCCAATTTGAACCAGACGCACTGCTGCTGACCCCGCCCCCCAACACAGACGGCTTTGTGCAGACGTGGGCAATTCGGTATGTGTCGTGGACAGAGGGCTTGGCGGCCGACATGACAATGGTGTACCCGCCCATCGACGAAGCACCACCCGGCCCCGCACCGGGCTATGCGTCGTGGGATGCGGTCAAAAATGATTTGCATGATCGTGCTGTCTACGTCATCGAACTAAATGACCCGCGCCTGAGTAAATACGTGTTGCAGCCGCTATTGGATGGCGAAGCACGTGAAATTGGTTATCGTATCGTGGGCGAACGCCGCGCTAGTGCGGTGGACGTGTGGATTGATGATTCGTTATGGAACGAGATCGAAGCCACGCTGCTGTTCCCCTAACTTAAAAAAATCGCGCAAAAGATCGGGAATTAAATCAGTCGCACAATTTGGTTAGCCTGACGCACACTTTCGTAGGGACACGGCGCGCCGTGTCCCTACGAAAGTGTGTCAGTTGATTGATTCTCGTTTTTCGGAAACCACCAATACAATGATCAACCGACACCGATTTCTCCTCTTTCGTTCCACACTTTTTGTTTGCCTGCTTCTGGGCTGTCTGTCATCGTTGTGGGTGCTTCCGGCCGTTGCCCAAGAAGTTTTTCCTGCCCCTGGCGATGTGCCGCTTGTACCAGTGGATGTACAACGGTATACGCGCCGTCGTGCAGGCGAACAGAAAATCATCCCGGCCGTCACGCTCACGCCGACCGCTTGCCCATTTGTCTACACCGGCACAATGACGCTCGATTGTGGCACATTGGCTGTCCCCGAATCACGCGATCTATTATCGGCCGATAGCACCAACAGCCTCACACTGACATACGCCATCGCCCGCAGCCCCAACCCACAGCCGCAGTCCGATCCCGTTTTCTATCTCAATGGCGGCCCCGGATCGCACACGCTGGATCGCATGGGCGATGCTTGGGAACCGCGATTCGACATCTTTTTGCCCCAGCGCGATATTATCTTTTTGGAGATACGCGGGATCAGTTATTCCGATACGAGTCCAGCCAGCGATCTCAATCGGCTGGCTTATAATTCGCGGGAAATCGCGGCCGATGTGTATGATCTCGTCACCGCGCTGGGCATCGAACAGGTCAATCTATTCGGCATTTCGTATGGCACACGCATCGCCCAGACGATTATGCGCGACTATCCGGCGATTGTGCGTTCGGCGACGCTTGATGGGGTTGTGCCATTGGAAGTGGATATGTTGGCAGACGCGCCTTTGTTGTACGATAGCGCGTTCGAGCATCTGTTTGTGCGTTGCGAACAGACGGCCGATTGCAACACCGCCCACCCCGATCTCCGCACCCGCTTTTTTGACACGGCCGACATGTTAAGCTCATCTCCGGCCGTGGTCAACGATGTATACGATCCATACCGCAATATAACTGTATCGGTACAGGTAAATAACGATTTCTTGATCGCCCACCTATTTCGGATGCTATACAGAACGGACGAATTGAACCACATTCCCGGTTATCTCGAAGCAGCGATCAATGGAAACTATGACGTATTTATC
>CALECP010000018.1 GCA_937949915.1 uncultured Anaerolineae bacterium | reverse complement strand
CATAATGTTTTTGTTTCTCAAGATCAGAATGTTTACAAGGTGGTTTTTGCTGGTGTAAGTGATGAGTATGTTGTTGGTGATGCACCTCATGGAGTGCTCGACACGATGGTGATTACGATGGCAACAACTATCGAAGATATTAAGCGTAGAAATGAATGGTTTATTGCACAAGAGGCAACCGGGGCTTTTTCTGTGGTTGAACAAGTTGATGATATATTGCTCATTGAGTCGGCCGGATATGGTGGCAACCCCGGAGAAATGTTTGAATTTGATTTGTCAAAAATGGCATTCAAAGAGTCTGTTGATGTAGCATTTGAACGCATCGAAAATGCCTATCCTGTCCCTGTATCCAAATCAGCAGCAGAGAACGCATATCCTGCACCGTTGACAATAGATAAATCAAGCAATGAAATTGTTTCTAGTCTATTTAGTTCGTGGGCGACTGGGCCTGTTGTATTATTGGTTCTTGTCTCATTATCAATGATGGCGTTAACTAAGTTGAACGCAAAATAATTATGTCAAAATTACGTGAAGTTTACGGTGAAAAAATAGATCAAATTCTGGCACTCTATCCGGCCGGAAAGCAAAAATCGGCCGTTCTCCCCCTCCTCCATCTCTCGCAAGTGGTGTATGGCGGCTGGGCGACGGACGAAGCGAAAGCAGACGTTGCCGGTATCTTGGGCGTTGACCCGACACACGTGCATTCGATTGCTGGTTTTTACACGCTCTACTATGAAAAGCCAGTTGGCAAATATGTGCTGGAAATTTGTAACGACCTCGCGTGTGCATTGCGTGGGGCAGATGAATTTCTGGAAATGGCGACAAAAAAGCTGAACACGCCCAATCATGGCACATCGGCCGATAATTTATTCACTATCGAAAATGTGATGTGCATCGGTGCATGTGACCGTGCGCCTGTGTTGCAATGCAATCTCAAATTTCACGAGCATTTGGACGAAGCGAAGTTCGACGCATTGATTACGACCCTTCGCGCTCAAGCGAAAAAAGATGAGCAATCGCCGACTATTTCGGAACAGATTCTCGCCGATATTCATTAAGGATAAGGATTAACAATGTCACAGAAACACGTCCTCCTTCGTCATCGTGATGTGCCAGATATTCATCAATTAGATGTTTATCGAGCAAATGGTGGGTATGAAGCCCTTGAGAAAGCAGTCAAAGAGATGAGCCCGGCCGATGTGCAGGGTGAAGTCAAAGCGTCTGGCCTGCGCGGCCGGGGCGGGGCTGGTTTCCCGACCGGTCTCAAATGGTCGTTCGTGCCAAAAGATGCTGATGAAGTGTATATTGTCATCAACACAGACGAGTCAGAGACAGGCACATTCAAAGACCGCGAACTGCTAGAGCGCAACCCGCATCAAGTGATCGAGGGTGCGATTTTGGCAGCTTATGCAGTAGGCGCAAAGACTGTTTACAACTATTGGCGCGGCGAATATATGGATGCGGCGCATGAGTGCCAACAGGCGGTCAAAGATGCGTATGCGGCCGGATTGCTGGGCGAGAACATTCTCGGCAGCGATTTTTCGTGTGATTTTATCAACCATTTTGGCGCGGGCGCGTATATTTGTGGTGAAGAAACGGCATTGCTCAATTCGCTTATGGGTGAACTGGGGCAACCGTGGTCGAAGCCGCCATTTCCGGCCGTAGAAGGTCTGTACAGCAAGCCGACCGTTGTCAACAACACCGAAACGCTTGCCAATGTGCCGCCGATTATTGCGAATGGTGGCGACTGGTACAAGGCTCTCGGCCCATCTGAACGCAGTACGGGCGTTAAAGTTGTCTGCATCAGTGGGCATGTCAAACGGCCGGGCAACTATGAAGTCGCTCTCGGTAGCGTCACCTATCGTGACCTGATTTTTGGCGAAGAGTACGCGGGGGGCATCACCAACGACAATAAATTTAAGGCACTGTTGCCATCGGGTGGCTCTGGTCCCTTGATGAACGACCAAATGCTCGATTGCGACTTCACGTATGAAGGCCCCGAAGCCCCCGAAATCGGCTCGGTGATGGGATCAGCTTCATTGATCGTGATGGATGAAACGACTGATATGGTGTGGGCGGCGAAAAAGGCGACTCACTTCTTCAAGCATGAGTCGTGCGGCAAATGTACGCCCTGCCGCGAAGGGACTTTCTGGATGGAAAGTTTGCTCAAGCGCATCATGGACGGTGACGCGACACAAAATGATGTCGATGTCCTGAACAGCGTGGCGACCAACATCGGCGGCCGGACATTGTGCGCCCTGGGTGAGTTTGCCCGTAACCCATCCTTGTCATCTATTCGCCTCTTCCCCGAAGATTACAAAGCGAAGCTCAAAGTTAGCGATGTTCATGCGCTGCCCGTTGCGGCCGACTAAGCAAAAATGAGCGTCCTTACCCCGTCAACGCACCATCATCCAACATCGTCTGTGAAAACATGGACGGTGGATGCGTTTCGCCAGTTACCGGAAGGACCGCCATTTTATGAACTGGAAGATGGAAAGTTAATCGAGATGGCACAACCAACGATCCTACATCAAATGCTGCTTGCCTATTTGATGCGAATAATCGGCAATTACTTGGCAGAAAAGCCACTTGGTCAATTGTTCCTCGAAGTCGAAGTGCAATTATTAGACTCAATCATATACGTGCCAGATTTTTGCTATGTAGCCAATGATAATGATGGTTTATTCATAGGAAAAAGGGCTTTGGAAGGTTCGCCTGATTTGGTGGTCGAGATTTTATCGCCATCGACACGCAACCGAGATCGAAGCAAGAAGTTTCGTGTGTACGAAGCGCAAGGCATCCAACATTATTGGATAGTTGACCCGTATGACAAGCTAATTTGGGTGTATGAAAACAGTGCGCTTGGCTTTTTGACCAAGCATATTATCGAACCGGGGGAGGCATTCTCTCCCGCTATTTTCCCCGGTCTGTCCATCGACTTAACAAGCGTATGGGGCGAATTGAACGAAGAAAAAAAGGAAATCGAATCAAATGAGTGATCTCGTCAACATTCAAATCGACGGCGTTGATATGCAAGTGCCGAAGGGCGCAACTATTGTCGATGCGGCCATGCGTCACGGCGTAAAAATCCCTGTATTTTGCCATCATCCCAAATTAGAGCCGGTGGGCATGTGTCGCATGTGCTTGGTCGATGTCGGTACGCCTGTGCGTGACCGTGCGACGGGCGAACTGGCGACCGATGACAATGGTGAAGTGCAATATCGGTACGGCCGGACGTTGCAAACGGGCTGTACGGTGCGTGTTTCTGAGGGGATGCGTGTCAAGCACGAAGACCCAGATGTGAAAGTGGCGCGTGCGAGCGTGATCGAATTTTTGCTGACCAGCCACCCGCTCGATTGCCCAGTGTGCGACAAAGGCGGTGAATGCCCGTTGCAAAATTTGACGATGTCGCATGGCGGTGGGTCGAGCCGCTTCTCGTTTGCAGACAAAATCCAGAACCAGTACAGCTTTGACAAACAAGTGCCGTTGGGCGACTTGATCAAGCTGGATCGGGAACGGTGCATTCAGTGTGCGCGGTGTACGCGCTTCCAGAGTGAGATCGCAGACGATAATGTGATCGCTTTCCACAATCGCGGCCGTCGCCTAGAGATCGACACGATGAGCGATCCCGGCTTCGATAGCATTTGGAGTGGGAACACGACTGATATTTGCCCGGTGGGTGCGCTGACAACGGCCGACTTCCGGTTTGGCGCACGGGCATGGGAGCTTGTGCCTGTCGCTAGTTTGAGTCCGCATGGCCCGGTAGGCGAAAACATCACAATGAGTACACGGCGCGAGGCAAAAGCTGGCGGCCGAACCGTGATCAAGCGCATCATGCCGCGCCAAAACGAGCTGGTCAACGAGATATGGATTCCCGATCATGCGCGGTTTATCCATCACTTTGCGGAGAGTAGCGAGCGACTGACAAAACCATTGATTCGCAAGAATGGCGAACTGGTAGAAAGCAGTTGGGATGAGGCGCTTGAGTTGGTGGCGCAAAAGTTGCAGGACAATCGCAAGTCGGCCGTGGGGCTGGCTGGGGATCGCTTGAGCAACGAAGATTTATATTTGTTCAGTAAATTGTTCCGTCAGGTGCTGACGACAAAGAACATCGACCTTGCCAACCGCCGGATTGCGGGTGGTGATGTGACGGCCGCGGTCGGCATCGGCCGCGACACCAGTTTGTCCGATTTGGGCAAAGGGGATGTTGTGCTGGTGGTGGCAAGCGATCTGCACGCAGAAGCCCCGATATGGTGGCTACGACTGAAACAGGCGGCCGAACGGGGCGCAACAATTGTCACGATCAATGCGCGACAAACACGGCTCGATAAGTACGCAAGCCATTCGATCCAAACCCCCACAAACGAATTGCTCGGTGTGGTCGCGGGCTTGGAAACGTCGGATGCAGAGTATGCGACGACGATTCGGGACGCAGATAATTTGCTTGTTTATTACGGCTGTGAAGGGCTTGATTATGCAGAGACAGATGCGCTGGCAAAGTCGCTGGGTAATTTGTTGATTGCAACCGGGCATCACAGTGGTCAGAAAAATGGGCTAGTCGCTGTGTGGCCAGAGTGCAACACGCAAGGCGCGTGGGACATGGGCGTGGTCAATGAATTTGCGGCCGGAATCAGTGCGGTGGTGACACCGGGCATGGGCGCAGATGATGTGTATGCGGGGCGGGCTGGCATGGTGTACATCGCAGGGGCTGACCCGATTGGGGATGGATTGATGACACGC
>CALECP010000017.1 GCA_937949915.1 uncultured Anaerolineae bacterium | reverse complement strand
CGTCTGCGTCTACGGCCATTTCAGCGTAATGTACTTGGTCGCGCTCGTTGGTGGTGGCAAGAAAATGTTCGTGGCGGTCTTCGATCCATTTGATCGGCCGATCCAACTGCATACTGAGCCACGGGACGAGCATTTCCTCTGGGTAGAACATCATAATTTTGGGGCCAAAGCCGCCCCCGATGAAGGGGGCGATGACGCGCACTTGGTTTTCGGACAGCCCCAAGAAGGCGGCCATGCCGTTGCGAATGAATACGGGGGCTTGGGTGGTGTCCCATATCGTCAGGCGATGGGCGCGGCGATCCCATTGGGCGACGACTCCCCGGCATTCCATGGGGGCAGATGCGCCGTGATCGTAGTAGAAGCGGCGTTTGATGACGGCCGCAGCCCCCTCGGCGATCACATCAAATTGATCGCCCTGTCCCTTCATTTGGACGACGTGGGCGTTGACGTTGTTCATGTCATTATCAAGATGATCGAGAGCAAGGAGCGGGATGTCATCATGCACGGCCGGGCTGTCTGGCTTGATCGCGTCTTCTATTTCTACGGCCGGAGCGAGCAATTCGTAATCGACGTATATCTGTTCGGCCGCGTCTTCTGCAATGTAGCGGCTTTCTGCCACGACGACAGCGACCGGTTCACCCACATAGCGTACTTTCCCTTTGGCTAATGGCACTTGCGTCCGTTCGTTAAAAATGATGCCGTCAATCGGTGGTGGCGGCACGAGCAATGGCCCATGCTGCCAGTAGTCGCCCAGGTCTGCGGCCGTCCACACCCCGATCACGCCATCCAGTGCCAGCGCATCGCGCACGTCGATGTCACCCAGCCGCGCATGGGCGTGTGGGCTACGCACAAACGTGACATGTGCCATCGCTGGCAACTGCACATCATCGACAAACAACGCCTGCCCGGTGAGCAAACGTGGGTCTTCGTTCCGCTTGATTCGCTGTCCAAAAAATTGTGTTGCTGCCATGCTGTTAGCTTCTCCAAATATGGGTCTAATCACCTATCTAATCATCTAATGGACTACGCACACCCATCATCCCGCGATTGACTACATGCGTGTAGATCATCGTTGTGTTGAGGTTTTTATGCCCCATCAGTTGCTGAATGGTGCGAATGTCAATGCCACGCTCCAGCAGATGGGTGGCAAAGCTATGCCGAAAAACATGGGGTGTCACCCGTTTGTTGATTTTGGCTTCTTTTGCGGCCGATCTTACCGCTTTTTGAATCGTTGTATCATGCAAATGATGTCGGTAAAGTGTTTGATCATCTTCATTACGCGGATCACGCGAGAGCGTTCTGGAAGGAAAAATGTATTGCCACAACCACTCTTGGTTTGCGTTGGGGTATTTACGCGCCAGTGCGTATGGCAGCGACGTATACCCCTGCCCTAACTGTAGATCGTGGTAGTGAATTTGCTGCGTGGTTTTCAAATGCGCTTGTAATGTGGCAACGACTTTATCGGGCAGCGTGGTTGTGCGATCTTTATGCCCTTTGCCATCATGGACGACGATCAACTTCTGCCCAAAATCGACATCTTTCACCCGCAGGCTCAATGCTTCGTTGAGCCGCAGACCGCCACCATACAATAATTGGGACACGAGCAAAGGCACATCTGACAATTTTTGAAAAACTTTATCGATCTCTTTGCGCGTGAGGACAACGGGTAGGTTTTTCGGTTTTTTTGCCCACATCACATCAACATGCCCTACTGGACGTTCGAGGACAACACCGTAGAGAAACAGAAGCGCACTCAGGGCTTGGTTTTGGGTCGAGCCAGCGACATTGCCTTCGACGGCTAAATGTTTGAGAAACGCTTCTACCTCTGCTCGTCCCATCGTGTTGGGATGCTGTTTGTCATGGAAAAGGATAAACCGCTTGATCCACTGCACATAATTTTGTTCTGTCGCATACGCATAATTTTTGAGGCGGATCGCATGGCGCACTTGGTCGAGTAATTTGGGTTTATGCCCATTGATAAATCGGCTGGTTTTGGTTGTCATTTCCGCATATTTACCTATAATCTAATCAGTCTGCATAAACTAACTATCTTGTGCGATTATACAGAATTAACTCTGGATAAGTAAGCAATTTCCAGTTTAAGCCGATTGAGATTCCGCTTTTCACTATTATAGTCGAGTTTATGCGGAATTGAGGTCAATTTTCGTCTGCATAACATGAATTTTTGTTATTTTATGCAGATTTAACTCTGCTTAATGTCTGCATAAGCTGCTTAAGTGGAATAACAGTCGTATATTACATGGAAATAATCAAGCATTGTATTGTTGGGGACACCTTGAGGTGAACTACCTATGGAAGAGCAAATACTTACTTTAGCAAATAATATTGCACAGTTTATCGCGCCCTTTACGCCACTCCTAATCGAAGCTGGCACATTTAGTCGGGATGCAATCGCTGAACTAATCGTTCAGAATGGGGGGCAGGCAATATATGAAAGGGTACAAGGTCTTTGGTCACGTATCCGTGGGACAACAGAACAAGATCAATTGAGTATTGAGGGTGCCGCTACCCTATTATCGGTAGACCCTCAGAATGAACGTAACCTTGTAATCTTTCGAGATGTCTTAATTGATGTATTGCGCAATTCACCCAGTCTTTTGCGTGAATTGGATAGTGAAATTGATATGTTGCGGACAGAGATGTCGGTTATTGCTGACAAGTCAAGTTGGATTGAAAATGTGTCACAAGAATCATCTGGTACTACAAGACAAACTGTTCAAGCATCCGATGACAGTGTTATCAAGGATGTTAGACAAATCAGCAAATGAGCCTTCTAAATTCGGTTAGGGAGATATTAAGTGGGAACTTAAACTTAGATTATGAGACGACACACGATTTAAGTATCGAAATTGTACGACTAATCGAGGCGAGTGAAGGCTTAGACAACCTTCCAGAATCATTTATTCAGTCTAAGCTTGGGTCAGCATCTTCTGTGATCCAATTGATGTTAGCCAACGATCATAGCTCAATCCAACATGCCGCTCAAAATGTAGTTCAAATCTTTTTTGATGATCATCGATCAATAATCCCCGACAATTTTCGTTCAGCCTTCGACTGTCCATATCCCGGTTTATCATCTTTTACAAGTGCAGAGCGAAATTATTATTTCGGCCGAAAAACTGAAGTGGAATCATTTGTCGAGCGAGTTAATCGCCCGGTTATTGCATTAACTGGCCCGTCCGGCATTGGGAAATCTTCCTTTATTGCAGCAGGAGTTCTACCAAAATTAATAGAACAAACAGAAAATACTATCTTTTTGAACTTTGTAGTTTATGCAGGTTCAATGCTTTTAAGTAGCCTAGCCGATCACTTGAGTCAGTATGTAACAACACAATCTGACACCATAGAACACAATTTAAGGCGTCACGATGATGCGCTTCTAAAAATTCTCCAACAAAGTAATCCACAGGGTCGATGTGTTTTATTTATAGACCAGTTTGAAGCCCTGTTCGTTGGGGTAGAAGAGAATGTGAAAGCCGAACGTCACTGCCTGATTCGCAATTTACTAACAATTGCAGCAGCGACTCAACAAAGCGCGG
>CALECP010000016.1 GCA_937949915.1 uncultured Anaerolineae bacterium | reverse complement strand
ACCCTCATCTTGCTCGCGTATCTTTTTCTTGCCAGCAGCTACGCCCTGCTCACCCCCGTCTTTGAGGCGGGGGACGAATTGTGGCACTATCCGATGGTCGCGCATCTTGCCGATGGCAACCCGTTGCCGGTGCAAGTATTCGATCCCAACGCCGTCGGCCTGTGGAAGCAGCAAGCCAGCCAGCCACCGCTTTATTACTATCTCGGTGCAGCTTTGACTGCGCCTATTGACACCAGCGATCTACTCGAAAAGCGCTGGCTCAATCCCCACGTTAGCAACGGTATCATCACGGCCGACGGCAACAATAATCTCGCCATCCACAACCCTGATTGGTCGCCCTGGTCAGGCACGTTGCTGGCGGTGCGTATCGTGCGCTTTTTGTCAGTCGCGCTAGGGGCGATCACCGTGTTTTACACATGGCGAATCGGCCGTCTCACCCATCCACAGCGTCCCGCGCTGGCACTCGCGGCCGCGTCGATGGTGGCGTTCTTGCCGATGTTTTTGTTCATCAGTGGCGCGGTCAATAATGACAATTTGATCATGGCACTGTCGGCCGTCACGCTCTATCGTCTGATCCGCCATGTGGTTGGTGTTCCGGCCGTGCATTGGCGCGACATCCTCTTGCTCGGTGTGCTGATCGGTCTCGCTACCATTGCCAAAATCATCGGGGTTGGGTTGCTGCCGCTTGCGCTCGGTACGTTGTTTATCGCCAATTGGCGTGATTCAAAAGTAGAGACGCAACATCTTGCGTCTTCTTCTTTTTCTTCTTTACAAACAGGGGAGGGAAGAAAGAAACAAGAAAAGAGAGAGACACAAAATCTTGTGTCTCTACTGGTGCGGACGGGGGATGAAAATAAGACAGAGACGCAAAATCTTGCGTCTCTACTGGTGCGGACGGTCGGGCAGTTTGTGGTGCTTTTTGTGACGGCATTTGTTGTCGGGGGCTGGTGGTATGTTCGCAATGTGCGGCTGTATGGCGACTGGAAAGGGTGGAATGCGTTCATCGCGGTGCTGGGACAACGGCCGCAGCCAGCCACGCTCGCGCAATTGTGGGACGAGCGCTTTGGGTTTATGCAAGCGTTCTGGGGGCTGTTTGGCGGGGTCAATGTGCCGTTGCCATCGCTCATTTACACCGTTCTCAATTGGCTGCTGGTGATCGGTGTCGTCGGCTTCATGCTTTATGCAGTACGCATTTTATTGACGTTCACACGCACACGCCGCGCTCCGCTTGTCACGTTGTTTAATTTTGTAGAGCAACATTTTGCGCTTGTCGTTTGCCTTTTGTGGACGGCCGCGGTCGTGGTGGGGCTGGTGCAATGGGCGACCACCACATGGTCAAGTCAGGGACGGCTCGTATTTGCTGCACTCCCGGCCGAAATGGTGCTGCTCACCACTGGCTTGTTTGCCCTGCTGCCGAAAAAAGTGTCGCGCATTCCGATTACGTTGTTGGCTATTTTCATGTTCATGGTCGCCGCCTACGCGCCCTGGGGCATCATTCGCCCCAGCTACCGGCCGACTGACGTTTCACTTTCTAACTTTCAACTTTCCGACTTTCAACCTGTCACGTTTGACAACACGGTTCGCCTCAATACGGCCGCCATCGAACAACGCCCCTACCAGCCCGACACCCCGCTCGATCTCTATCTCGACTGGGAATTGCTGGCGCAAACTGACAAAAACTGGAGCGTGTTTGTGCATCTCAATGATCCGGTGATCGACAACCCGATTGCCCAGCGCGACATGTACCCCGGTGGCGGTCTGCTGGCGACCAGTTTTATGCAGGTGGGTGACAGCACACGTAATCATTATCGGCTGCCTATTCCACCGACGGCCGTCACTCCGGCCGCACTACAACTCTTGGTTGGTCTCTACGACGTAGACACAGGATTGCGCTTGGGCGATGCAACACAGTTGACAACGATTACTGTCACCGCGCCGCCCGGTGATTTGCCCAACCCGACGCAAACCAACTTCGGCAATCAGTTTGACCTGATCGGCTATCAATTGTCTGACCGTACTCCGTCGCGGGGCGAACCATTTGATCTGACGCTTTATTTTCGGGCAGAGGGGGCAATTGCGGCCGACTACAGTATTTCAGCCCAAATTTTGCCGCAAGACATTATCGATACGACGCGCTACGGCAACCATGATCAACCTCTGTACACGACAACATGGCAGCCCGGTGCGGTACAGCAAATCGACCTGACGATCACGCCGTCTATCGATACCCCGGCCGATATTTATCGGCTGGTGCTGAAGGCGTACACGCAGCAAGATGGCGCGTTTACCAATCTCCAGTTGGCGCAAGACGGTCGTCTGACAAATGATACTGATTTGACACTGACAAAAATTCGAGTCACACCATAGCAGGGACACGATGAATCGTGTCCCTACGGCGGCGACGGGGCAAAAAAAAGAGGCGAGTCCTGGAGGGGACTCGCCTGGTCAAGAAGGAGGAGAAGTATGTGTCGCTTGGAAGTCAAAAGTTAAATAGTTCCTTGCTTGATATGTCTTGAATAATACAGAACAATTATATGTAGGATGTAAGTTTTCGATTAGACAAAGCTAAGATCGGCCGGGGTGATATTTATGGGGAATTTATGTGACTTATGCCAACCGATGAGAGGGTGAATAGACGCAATCAACATTCCCAGGGGTTGATTAATGATAGTTGCTTTGCGGATTGGAAATCTTTGATATTTCGCGTGGCTAGATGCAAGCCATTCGCAAAAGCAATCGCCGCAATAAGCGCATCTTCGACGGAGATAGGACGGCCGATTTGCTTTCTTTCTGACACTAATTTGGCGTATTGGTGTGCGGCCGCTTGATTGAAGCTCAAGCAGCGTTCGCCAAATAGTTTAAACGATTGCTTGGCCGCATGTTCCAAATCCTGTTTGCGGCGGCTGTCTGGTAATAACGCAATCCCCAATTCAATTTCAGCGATTGTGATGGTGCTGATGAACAATGTTTGTGTCGGCTGGTCATTTACCCAATCAACAACATTTGCATTGGGATGCGGCCGCATCAACTCAGACAGCACATTTGTATCGAGCAGAATCATGCGTCATCTACCCCGAATTGTGGCGCGGGGCGCATGGGGGAACGGGGTGGAATCTCTAGCTCCACGCCACCAACGGCCGAAAATTGCGCCACAATCGCGCTGCCTAACCCATTTTCGCTTTCTTGATATACGAAACGGCTCAAAATACGGCGGACTTCCTCTTCCATTGAACGGCCGTTCCGCGCCGCAATCTCGCGCAATCGCTGTTTGACATCTTCATTGATATTGCGAATCGTTAATGTTGTCATGCGTTCTCCTAACGTTGCAGGTCTGATAGCAACGCACTCAATGATAGCATTGATAGCACTCGATTTCAACAAGCGCGAGAACAATGTGGAATTTATGTGACTTATGCCAATCGATCAATAGGGAAATCACACGCTTCCCAGTTGACCAAGCCGCCTTCCAAGTGGCATACATTGGCTACGCCCCGGCGATTGAGATAGTAGGTGAGGTGGCGGCTGCGACGGCCGCTACGGCAGATCAATACCAGTAGACGATTGGGCGGCGGGGTGATTTTGCGCTCGAAAAAGCGAAAGAGCGATAATTGCTGAGAGCCGGAAATGTAGCCACTGTCTCCCCATTCGCGCATGGTGCGGATGTCGATGAGCATGAGCGGCCGGTTTTCTCCGATCAGCGTGTATAGCATTTGAGGCGTGACCGACGGCACTTCATCTTCGATGTGCGCCAGAAAGTCGATAGGCGGCTCTGCCAACATGCCCCGTTCATCCGCTTTTGGCACATCTTGGCACTCTTCCCACACACGATGCGGACATGCGTAAATGCAGCGCACCGGATCGATCACATTGGCATACAGTTGGGTGATCGCTTGTTGCTGGGGTAAGACGTGCTTGTCGCCCAACCAGTCGAAAAAGCCGCTTGCTTCTAGCCGATCATAGGTGTTCGGCCGGAACGCAGTCATGTACACATCGCCCCCATTGTCCCGGTACAGCGTCGTGATCGTCTTGAGCATATTGATGCCGCTAATATCAAGATAATGGACGCGGTGCATTCGCAAAAGCAAAAATTTCTGCTCAGGATGCTCTTGCAAGCGTCGCCGCAAATTATCTTCCACATGCTGGGTTGCCCCGAAATAGAGTGCGCCCGCAATCGTAATGACAACGATTTGAGGGCATTCGGGCGCGTTGATGCGCTGGCGAAAATGCTGGAACTTTTCGTCTGGCACAACAGACATCACAGTAGGGGTCGAGGTGCGGTTGACAAAGGTGACAAACGAGACAAAAATCCCGACCAGAATCGCAAATTCGAGCTGCAAAAACAGGGTACTCAGCACTGTCACCGTCATCACAATTGCGTCGGCGCGTGAGCCACGCCAGATACGTTTTAGTTCGCTGACTTTGACCAGATTAACGGCCGCCAGCACAATCGTTGCGCCCAATGCAGTTCGCGGCAGATACGCGCCCAAGTTGCCGAATAGCAGCAACATAATGAGGACAAACATGCTGGAAAAAACGGCCGCAAATGGCGACTTCGCCCCGGCATCATAATTGATCGCGGAGCGCGTAAACGAGCCAGAACACGGATAGCCTGCGAATAGCCCGGCTGCGATATTGGCCAACCCTTGCCCGATAAATTCCTGATCGCTGTCCAGCCGTTGCCCTGTTGTGCTGGCAATCGTTTGGCTGATCGACACCGCTTCCATCAGGCCGACCAGCGCGACAGCGAACGCGCCAACACTGAGCTTGCGAATGAGATCGTAGCTCAATGGCGGCAGCGCAAAGGGGGGCAGTTCGCGGGGCAATTCGCCGATCACGATCACGCCTTGCTCGTTTAGCCCGAACAACCACACGACGGCCGAAACCGCAATCAAACTGAGCAATGTTGCTGGCAATTTGGGCGCAAACCGTTTCATTGCCAGCGTCAGTACCACCACCAGCAACCCCAAACCAAGTGTGACCAAATGGGTTGTTTGGATATTGGTGATAATCGCTGCTACGGTGCGTAAAAAGAGCGGATCGCTATCAATATCGAGGCGTAATAGATGGCGTAATTGGTTGACGACGATCAATGTTGCCGCGCCTGTGGAGAAGCCCACAATGACCGAGTCGGAGACAAAATTGAGCAATGTGCCTAATCGTGCCATGCCGAGCAAGAGACGAATGACTCCCACCATTAGTGCCATCAGCGCGGCCGCGCCCACATACGCGGGATCGCCGACAGGAATAACGACAGAGAGCGATGACAGAACGAGCAGAGATGTGGTGTTGGTCGGCCCAGCGTGTAAGTGCCACGATGACCCCCACAGCGCCCCGATGACGGCCGCGACAATGGCGGCATAGATACCGGTTTGCGCGGGCAAATCCGCGATCAAGGCAAACGCGATAGATTGCGGCAACATGACGAACGCGACGGTGAGACCGGCCATCAAATCGGCCGATAACCAACCACGCTCATACCCTTTCAACAAATGAACGGGATGCAAAAAAAATGTCGAAACATCTTTGAGCCAATGTTTCGACCATTCACGCCATGTTGAAGGAACGGAGATAGCCATAAGTGGGTGCTAGTTGTATTGTCTTTTCCAACATGATCTCGCTTCCCAAAGTGTTGCAACGAGGCGATTTGAATCTCTTGATCTGCTGTAATCAAACTATTTTTTCAATACGACATTGACAAATTTACTTACTCTTTACAATGTATGTTTCCATGAAGCTATTGTTGACCACCTTGTAAGTGAAGTCAACGTTCAAGAAGATATGTAAGTGTTGTGTAAGGATGGGGATATGTGTGGAGAAGGGGCGGCCGATTTTCTTTCGGGCAGGTGCGGGCGGGATCGATCTCGCCCGCACCTGAGCCAACTATCTGTTTTACGGCCGTTCGCCCAAGACCAACGGCAATATCAAAATAGTACCGTTGCGATTGACAGTCATGTTAATCGTTTGTCCGACCGATGTGCCAAGGACAAGGTAGCCATTGAGATCGTCGAATGTGTTGATCGGCCGTCCATCGATCTCGATCACGATGTCGCCCACTGTGTTGTTGTTGAACGGAATGAAGCCTGCTACAGCGGCCGGACTACCGGGCGCAACATTGACCACGGCCGGGCCATTCACCCCTTCCAGCCCAATCTGGGCCAATCCTTCTGGCGTAAGCGTGTTGAAGCCCAGCCCCATGTACGGATATTTGTACGCGCCATCTGTGATCAAGGCAGGCGCAATACGCGAAACAGCATCAACCGGAATCGCAAATCCTACGCCCGAATTACTGCCAGACAGCGTGGCGATAGCAGAGTTTACGCCCACCACTTCACCCGCCAAGTTGAGCAAAGGGCCGCCTGAGTTACCCGGATTGATCGGCGCGTCCGTTTGGATGACAAGTGGCAGTTGATAGCGTCCCTGGGTAGCTGTCAGGCGTGTCGATTCGAGGCTGCGGCCGAGACCGCTGACGATGCCGAACGAGAGCGAGCCTTCTTCCCCAAACGGGCTGCCGATAGCGATCACAAATTGCCCCACATCGACCGCATTGAGCGCACTGACCGGTATCGGTTGAGCCGTCTCTGGCACATTATCGACACGAATGACGGCGAGATCAGAATCGACATCCCGGCCGACGACCACCGCCTCCCGAATCGTCCCATCTGCAAACTGCACCGACAAGCTGGCAGCATCTTCGACCACATGGTTGTTGGTCACAATATGTCCGTTTGTGTCGTACACCCAGCCGCTACCATTGCCAACTTGGAATCCAGAAGCCCCTTCTATAGAAATGTAGACGACGGATGGGTTGATGCGATCATACAGTTCGACCAGCGTTTGTTGCAGCGCAAAGTCGAATTGGGCGTTGGTGCTGGCATTGGCGATGTCGCTGGCGGCGTTCGCTTCAGCTATGGCGGTGTTGGCTGTTGTGTTGGCTTGGTTTGCGCTCGTCACGGCGTTTTCGGCAACGGTTGCCGCTTGGTCGATGGCTGCTTGCTGGGCGACAATCGTTGCCTCTAGCTCTGCCTTGACGGCCGCGACTGCTTCATCCACAACCTCGTCTATCACCTCGTCTGCCACCGCGCTTGTATCGACTGTCTCAACCACGCGCACTATTTGCGGCACGGCCGTGGCTGCCATTCCGGCCGGGGGTGACTCTTGGACACACGCTACGCCCACCGCCAATAAAAATGTCAAAAATAGCAAAGTAATCGTTGTTCGTTTCATGTTCGTCCTCGTTTCGTGATCGGGGCAGCCGCATTCCATGTAGGAACAGTGACCCGATAACACGGTTGTTTTAATTTGTCTCGTCTATGCTTTTTTGGTGTAGGGTTGTCCTACTTGGCTTTACATTACGCTGACCGCAATGCAGCCAATTGTTGATAAAGTGCTTGTTCTTCTTGGCTCAATTTTGCAGGCACGTCGATGTGAATACGTGCCAGCAAATTGCCGTATTGGTTGGGCTGGCGCAGCTTGGGCATCCCTCGGCCGCGCAGGCGCATCGACTTGCCGCCCTGTGTACCGGGCGCAATTTTCAGGTTGACCGGCCCTTTCAGCGTCTCGACTCGAATCTCGCCACCAAGTACGGCCGTCAACAGATCAACCCGCACATTGGTACGCAGATCATGCTCATTGCGCTTGAAAACAGGGTGATCGATGACGGTGATTATCAAGAACAGATCGCCGCCTTGCGACCCTTTTCCGGGCAAACGCACTTTCGTACCCGTTTTCGCGCCTTTCGGGATTTTGACCGTAAACCGTTCGCCTTCGACATCGACCAATGTGCGCGTCGCGCCGTGATACGACTCTTCAAGCGTGATGTCAATCGGCTGCTCTACATTGCGGCTCAATGGTTGCGCGTTGGTGTATGCGCCAGTGGCGGCCGCATCGCCAAACACGGTGCGGAAGAAATCGGAAAAGCCGCCGTTCTGCCCAAATAGATCGTCTACATTGACCCCACCCGCGCCGAAAATATCGTTGATGTCGAATGGCATTCCTTGCCCGGCCGAGCCAAAGCGATCATAGCGTTTGCGGTTTTCGGCATTGCCCAGCACCTCATACGCTTCATTGATCTCTTTGAATCGCTCTTCGGCCGTGCTGTCACCCGGATTGCGATCTGGGTGCAGCTTACGTGCCAATTGGCGGTACGCCTTCTTGATTTCAGCTTCGTCGGCCGAGCGGGAAACGCCCAGCACTTTGTAGTAATCTTTGTATTCCATCTAAATTTTGCCTTTCGGTTATACGCATTGTATGGACGACGAAAAAGGCGTGTCAAGCACCGCCTTTCCTTCTTACTCAACGTTTACGCCGTGATCATATCTCGTTCACAATTCGCGCTATTATACGCGCCATTTGGCGGGTGAAGAAATTCGGGGGTCGATCACGATAGGGTTGTTCAGTTATTCAGTTTCTCACTGTATCAGTCGGCTGCAAACAGCCTATCTTGTTGGTTTCGTCATATTGTCGCCACAAATGTCGGTGGAAACATGATATTTAGGTGCGAAAAATCAAACTGACAGACTGATTTACTGAAACAGTAAAAAAACTGCGTCCATTACGATTGAGCCTGCACAATGCGTAAAGAGGCAAAACGATGGCATCCAGCTTGTGAATTGAGTAACATATATGGTTATGGAAAGAGAACCGGAACTGATTACGATTATCGAAGGACCAACCCCTGATTTTCGGGAAGATGTCCACCGTTGGAATTGGGGCATTTATCAGACACCTGAACCCAGTGAGATCGCGTTTTGTCAATTGCGGACAGGAAATGGTCATGATATTCGTGACCGTTGTGTGCAGGCGTGGCGAGACGGTCGCAAAGTGCAGCTTGATTACCCTGACGATATGCGCTTGCGCCAGCAAGTTGATGTCGTTGCGCTCCGTCTCAGTGAGGTAGATGAGGGGGTTGTACTCAATTTATGGTTGCACAATCCGTTGATCGAGCAAGAACTGGTAGAAGGGGACGATGACGACAACGATTGGCTTGATTTGACATAGCTGTTATGATACGATTTGCACTCTGTTGATGAAACAGACACTCGTGGCGGGTGTGGCGAAGGGGTTATCGCGCCTGGTTGTGGCCCAGGAGATCGTGGGTTCAATTCCCACCACTCGCCCCATGAAGAAGCCTTATCTATGGATAAGGCTTTTTTGATCTCTATTTTTCCCTCTGGGGGGATAGCGTCAACCCTCATCATTGCTCAGATAACTGTTTTTTTGCTGATAAGCTGAAATGCTGACTTGCTAGTTAGCAAATGCCTGATGGTCGATCTGCACGGCCGCCAATCGTGCATGATCAAGTGTGACACCGATGCCGGGGGTGGTGGGGACGCTCATCGTGCTGTCTGGGTTGAGGATGAATGGGGGTGTGGCGATGTCTGGGCGGAAGTAGCGGTCGGTGGCGGAGATGTCGCCGGGGAGGGTGAAGGCGGGGAGCGCGGCAAGATGGATGTTGGTGGCGCGGCCGATCCCTGTTTCTAACATGCCGCCACACCAGAGCGCGATCCCGTTTTGCTCACATTGTTGATGGATAGCGAGCAAGTTGGTGATGCCGCCGACCCGGCCGACTTTGACGTTGACGACCTGACACGCACCGAGGGCGATAGCGGTAGACATGGCGGCCGGGCTGTCGATGCTTTCGTCTAGGCAGACGGGGGTGCTGATCTGTTTTTGTAAATGGGCGTGATCGACAAAATCGTTGTACGCAAATGGCTGTTCGACCATCAGCAAATCAAACGCATCTAGCTGCTTGAGATGGCGGCTATCGGCGTGGGTGTATGCCGAATTGGCATCGACCATGAGCGCGATGTGGGGAAATGCGTGACGAACGGCCGCTAACGGCCCCATGTCCCACCCCGGTTTTATTTTTAATTTGACGCGCTGATACCCTTGGTCTACAAAACGGCCGACTCGTGCTAACAATTGCTCGATGGTGGGCTGGATGCCGATACTGACCCCGACGGGAACACGCGGCCGGACACCGCCGATGAGCGCGGACAGTGGCACACCCTGCTGCTGGGCAAACCAATCCCAGAGGGCGCATTCGATGCCTGCTTTTGCCATCGGATTGCCACGTACTGGGCGTAGGAGAGTGGTGACATCGCTGGGATGGCTGATAGGGCTGTGCAGTAGGCGGGGGATGATGTGGCGGGTGAGCATGGTGTGGGCGGTGATGACTGTTTCGGCCGAATAGTCGGGTGTACGCATCGCCACGCACTCGCCCCAACCGGTGATGCCGCCGCTATGGACGGCGACCAAAATACATGTGCGCTCTGTTTCGCTGCCCGTGCTGGTGCGAAAGGGATGCACAAGGGGGAGCGCGATGGTATGCAGGTCTATTTTTTCGATTTGCATGGTTTGTAGCTGATTGTTCGTTTCATGCTGTTCATAGCTGAATTGGATGACTGGTTGCAACATTTCCCGGAAACGAAGATGTTGCCGTTTGGCGATGCTTGCGCCTAAAAAATAGCGATGATTTCGATTGACGAAAGCGATCACTGGATAGTTTTCACAATGTACATTTGCTGCCATTGTATACCTTTTTCACCGCTTTCTTTTTTTACATTTTGTTAACAATTTATTAACAAAATGTTGCGCGTTACTTTATGGGCAAACATTCTTGTTGTGGTATTGTGGTACTGGGCAAGAGACAGACAGTGGAGAACAGGTGAATAATGTGCAGAGCTTCTTTGGGAGAACTTTTATCGAGAGATGGGGAGCGAGCTGCACACAGATAAGGACAATCGGACGGATTAATCGCATTGTGTCGTCTCCATACTGAGAGACACATCGTTGCGCTTTTCGCGCATCGCAAGGAGATAAATGTTGTTTTGTTCTTGTTTTGTTGATGGTGTTGTGTTTGGTATGCCGTTTACAAAACAGTTTTGCTGTCGTTTGTATGGAGATTGTTTGTCGGCCGTATAGCTGACTTCATTCCAAGTAAGGATCGGAGAAAAATATTCTCAAACCTACCAATGTTGCTTTCAAAGAAACAGAGGATATGGAGATAACAAAATATGATTAAACAAAGAATTGATAAATGTTCGGCCGTTGTGCCGATCTTGTTCGCGCTGCTGTTTGCATGGCTTTTCATGCCGACATCAGCTTTTGCCCAAGTGCCACAAGGAGAGACCTTCGGTGGTGGCACATCTACATGGGGCTATACACCTAATTTTCAATACACAGCAGGTAGCGATGTATTTGACATCGTGACCGCAATTGGACCACAGACGGCCGATGCAGACGGAGACGGTAGCTTCTGGGGCATCCGAGACATCGAAAGTGCTGGGCAAACAGGTGGAACAAGTCAAGATCATATTCTTGATTTCAACAGTGTAACAATGCCTGCTGCTGGTGGCGGATGTATTAGTTTTTCATACTATGTAGAAGCGTTTGATAATGGCGATGATTTGTTTTTCCAAGCAACCGCTCCATATAACAGTGGTGGCGCAACGGGAACAGTAAGCACCAATCAGGTCCCTGTATTCACGGGAAGTAGCGGTAATGGGACGGGGGGTGCTTGGGTTACGTACAACATTACAGTACTTCCCGGAATTACCTCTGTAGATTTTGATTTGGTTGCTAACCAAAATGGGGGTAGTGATTATGCAGGTTTTGACAATGTGGGCGTAGTGGCGGGAGCATGTGCTACAGCCGACTACACAATTGAGCCACCGCCACCACCACAACCAAATGTGAGTATTGCAAAAACAGTAACACCCACCTCTGCCTCTCCAGGCGATGTGGTTACGTGGACAATCTATATCTCGAACACAAATAACATCACAGCGACAAATGGCGTAACGATTACAGAAACGCCTGATTTATCGCTGTACTCGGTTGATAGTATTACAGTTGATGGCGCACCAATTGCCGCGACAACAAACCCGATTGTTATCAATCCATTCGATGCAGGTGATGATGCAACAATTGTAATTGTTTCAACAATTGATGCAGGCATTAGTGCAAGCACAATTGCACAGAACACAGTAGAAATTACCACGACAGGGGACATCACAACAACAGACAACACGTCTACTGCGACCGTTTTGATTGATGTTCCTGTTGAATACGAAATGCTTTGGTGTTTGACTGACGACATCCAAACATTCAACGTAGATATGAATGAAGCGGGTTGGGACGCTGCAACAGCAGGTGCAGGTACAGGTGTCTCCGTTGATGCGGGTCTTGGCGGCCCCTACCAGCTTGATGTATTCACGCTTGATCCTGTGACAGGACTTTATATTGAAGGGCAGGACGGTGTCATTGACATTATCTTAACAGTGACGGCTGTAGTTGATGCAGAACACCTTGCGACCAATTCAAATGGAACAGGTAACACAGTCGCACAGTTCCAAAACGGTACACCAAACTTTGGTAATGCTTACGGTTTCTTCCAAAATGTTGATACAGATGTTAACGGCGATCCGAACAATGCAAACTGGTCTTATGCGAAGTATGACTTCCAATTTGTCAACGGCATTGAGGCGCAAATGGTTGCAGATGGTTTTGAAATTGATTGGAGTTCAGTTAATGGTTCGACAGAAGGGTACGAAATCGGTTTTGCAACAGTTAATGGTGCTGGTAATGGTGCGATTGAGGCTGGTTTGAGTACAGCAACAGGCGTAACACCAGGAGCAATTGACTGGAATGGCACACCAACAACGTTTGGTAGCAATGTATTTGGTACGTCACCATCGGCTGATGGTGGGAATTATGCAACTGGTGTGTATGGTGCAGACTTTGTAAATGCACAAGTTGACCCATCGGATCCCCCTGAACCACAAAGTGCAAGCGGTGCATTATCATCAGCTAGTGGTGAATTTGTCAATGATTTTGGTGTGCCAACAGGTTCCAATGTGACGCAGTTCACATGGTACAGTGCATATTCGGCGATTGCTTACACTGACGCAGCCGGTAATTCAGAATCTAATTCATTGCCACTGGGTGGTATGACTGCTTTCACGATGGCGGTTTGCGAAGAAAAGCATCCTGACGTAACGGTCGAGAAGACGGCCGCGCCAAATCCTGCCTCGCCAGGGGATGAGGTGATTTGGACAGTTACAGTCTCAAATACGACAGCTATCACAACCATGCACGGCATCACTGTGACAGATACGCCTATCGACACGTTCTACCAAATCACAGGGGCATCTATGCCATTCACAACGATGGGTGGTACATACGAGTTCGTATTGCCCGATCTTGGCCCGAATGATGCTACATCATTTGTAATCACATCAACAGTCTATCCAACGGCGACAGTAGGTGACATTCTTACAAATACGGTTGTTATCACTACGATGGACGATATAACCGATACGAACAATGCGTATACTGCGACTGTCCCTATAACGGTTGAGAGCGGAACGCTTGTGATTAATAAGGTGACTGTTCCGGCCGGGTCTACAGACGCATTCACCATCACAACAGACATCAGTGGCGCAATGCCAATGGTGATTTCCGATGGTGGTAGCATCACGATTACAGACGTGCCATCCGGTACATATTCGTTTACAGAAACAGTGCCATCGGCCGATTGGCTATTGAGTGGGGTCTCGGCCACATTCGATGCAGATAACCTAGTCACATTGAGCAACGGTGTCGTCGGCGACATCGATGTAACGGCTGGTATGACAACAGTTGTCACCATCACCAATACACGCTCATTCGGTACGCTTATTTTTGAGAAGATCACCGATCCGGTTGATGATTCGGCCGTATTCACCATCACCCATGATGTTGAATTGGCAGATGGCACTGTTGGTGGTTCATTCCCATTGACCAGTGGAATGCCCGTCACCGTCACTGACGTTGTTGCCGGTTTATATACATTTAGCGAAGATGACGGTGATTACAATCTCGATAATGTTGTTTGTAATACAGGTGGCGACGAAACTGGCGTTCAGATTACTGGCGGCATCACCACAACCTGTACGCTAACCAACATCCAAGTTGTCACCCCAACGATCACGATTGATAAAGAATCAACTTTGATTGACACAACATTGACCTATACGATCACGGTTGAAAATATCAGCACTGTCGATGCGACTATTCGTATTTCTGACCAGATGACCGGTATCCAAGCCAACTACTGCCTCGGCCCAGATGATACTGTGATTGCAGGAGATGACGCACTCAATGCAGCGCCTGCAGATCAGGTACAGGGCTTTAGCCGCACAGGTTTCGACACGATTCCGGCCGGTGATAGCATCCAGTTCGTTTGTGTCGCCACCTACGATCCATTTATCGGCATTAGCAAAGATGCAGACCAAATGATCAATAGCGGTGACGATGCCACATTTACGATCAACATCAGTGGGACAACCAACAACACGAACGACGACCTCAACGCTGTTCGATTTGAAAATGTGACCGTATCTGACCCCGCGACCCCACAATGCGAAACGGGCGATAACGGCAATGTGCCACTTATTCTTGGTTCGCAAGGCTTTAGTGCATTTGGCCCGATTCCAGATACCTGTTCGGCAACCAATGTAACGAGCAGCTTTACGAATACGATTGAGATTTCGGCCGACATCGCCTTCACCAACACTGTCGAAGCAGCTATCATTGATCCGATGACTTTGGCAGACATTCCAGGAACAGTTGTTTCTGACACGGTGACATTCAGTGAGACGATTACCGATAGCGATTCGGCTATGGTGACTGTCATCACCCCTGTTGTGCCGGGAACGCTTATCTTTGTCAAAGTAACTGATCCTGTTAGCGACACCACCGCATTCGAGATCACACACGATGTCAATGGTGGCGGCACATTTGATCTGACCAGTGCGCTGCCTGTCACGGTGACGGACGTGCTTTCTGGCACATACACATTTAGCGAAACAAACTTGCCCACGAACTGGGAGCAAGTGAGTGCTTCTTGTGGCGATGCGGGTGATGGGAATGGCGTACAAGTGACGGCCGGAATGACCACCACCTGTACTATCACGAACGAATACACGCCACCGACTGTTAACATGCCAGACTTCATGCTGACCAAAACAGTGGGTATTGACAATAGTTGTGCGACGGCCGACACTCTCGGCTTGACGGCCGCACAAGCGATGGCTGGCGAACCGACTACGATCAACACAACTGCGTCTGGCTTGCTCATCACGGCCGTTCTCGATGGCCCATTATCGGGCGGTACGCCAAAAGTGATCGAGCTGTATGCGATTGACGCGATTGCTGATCTCAGCCTGTACGGTGTCGGTTCTGCCAATAATGGCGGCGGATCAACCGGCGAAGAGTTCACTTTCCCCACAGCTTCCGTTGCGGCCGGTGATTTCATCTACGTTGCGACCGATGCAGCATCATTGAGCAGCTACGGCATCACAAGTGCCAACGTCTACACCACAGGCGCGGCCGCGATTAACGGCGACGATGCCATCGAACTGTTCATGTCCGGCACTGTGATCGACACATTCGGTGACATCAACACTGATGGCACCGGCGAAGCATGGGAGTACTTGGACGGCTGGGCGTATCGTGTGAGCGGGACAAACCCCTCCGCAACGTTCAACTTAGCTGACTACACCTATAGTGGCATCAATGTAGTCGATGGCACAGCCACGGCCGCTGAAGCAGGCTTCATGGCTGGTTCATTCTCAACAACCGGCATGATCACGGCCGCCAATGTCTACTACTGCTACACAGTTACTAACACAGGCAACATCACGCTGACCGACCACACACTGATCGACGACCAAATCGCCGATACTGGTCTGACCAATGTCGCCTATGACCTTGCGCCTGGTGCTGTGTTTACCTACATCATCCCCGCCAGCGTAACAACTGATACGGTCAATACGGCCGACTGGGTAGCAGACGGCATTACGCGCACCGATGTGGCTACTGTCACCACCGATGTTACCCCTGTTCCCGGCATCGACATCGAAAAAGTGTCTACGCTCAACGGCAACAGCATTGAGTACACTGTTTATGTCACCAACACCGGCGACGTTGCGGCAACCTACTTGATCACCGATGTGGCGAACACCCCGCTCCTGTACAACGGCATGGTTTACACGGACTTGATCACCATTACGGCCGACATCGCCCCAATGGAAGTGGTCAGCTACACGATGAGCGCAACCGTTGACCCATCTGTCATCATCACCACAACCGCGCAAACCTCCTCTGTTGTCGCTGGCTCACCCGCTTTGTTCGATGTCAACATTGGCAACGATGGTGATGTTGTGATTGAGATTGTGGAGATAGTCGATCCAGAAGGTGTTTGTGGATTTACGACGGCCGGACTCTACTTACAACCGGGCGACTCGTTGCCATGTAATAGTAATCCCGTAAGCATCCCAACAGGCAGCGCACCAGTTACACACACCATCGAAATCACAGCCAGCGCGGTTCTGATCAATCAAGTGCTGGGTTCTATCGTCGGCTACGACGATACTGATTCTGATACAACATTCGACACGATCATCGTCACCAACTCATCACAAGATGTTGTCACTGTTACCATCCCCGTCACACCAACCGTTGTGATCGACAAAGTATCAGAGATGGTTGGCACAACGTTGACCTACACCGTTTACATCACCAATGTAAGCAGTGTTGATACACGGGTGCGTGTCGATGATCGCATGGCTGGGATTGCCGCCTACTGTTACGGTGGCGCAGGTGAACCGATTGGCCCCGGCGATGTTTTGATCACCGTTTCCAACTTTGGATGGTATGCGGATGTCGCGGCCGGAGAGACAATCACATTTGTCTGTACGATGACGGTTGACCCACAGATCACCGTAAGCAAAACACCCGATACGCAAAATGTGATGGCGGGTGACGATGTGACATTTACAGTCGATATTGAAGCAAGCAACTACCTTACAAGTGCGATTCAGTTTGAGAACGTGACAATCAACGATCCCCAAACGCCAAGCTGTGAGGCTGGCAACTTTACGGGCGATGTCGGTCTAGGAAGCTTCAGCGATTCGTACACGTGTACGGCGACTGATGTGGCGGCCGACTTCACAAACGTGATCACTGTCTCGGCCGATATTGCATTCAGCAACGCCGTGACCGTCAGCATCGACGGTGTACCGGGCAGCATGGTCACAGACACTGTTGCGTTCACGATGACTGTATCGGACACCGATTCGGCCGAAGTTACCGTCGAAGTTACCACCCCTGTTGACATGCCAGATTTCACACTCGTCAAAACAGTGGGTATGGATAACAGTTGTGCCACGACAGACAGCATCATGCTGACCGAAGCGCAAGCGATGGCAGGTGAACCGATGACCATCACCACGGCCGGAAGCGGCCTGATGATCGTCGGCGTTCTCGATGGCCCGTTATCCGGCGGTACGCCAAAGGTGATCGAACTGTATGCGATTGATGCGATTGCTGACCTGAGCATGTACGCGATTGAAAGCGCCAATAATGGCGGCACACCAGACGTGGCGAACGGCTTTGTCTTGACCGGCACCGCCAGCGCAGGACAAACGCTTTATGTAGCGAGTGATGCAGTTGAGTTTGCGAACTTCTTCGGCTTTGCGCCAGACTTTGTGACGGGCGAAGCGAATATCAATGGCGACGATGCAATTGTTCTCTATAGCAATGGCGTAATTGTGGACGCATTTGGTGCAGTTGGCACAGACGGTACAGGCGAGGCGTGGGAACACACCGACGGCTGGGCATACCGCATGAACGGCGCAAGCCCATCAATGACGTTTAACTTGAATGACTGGACGTTTAGCGGCACAGACGCGCTCGATGGCACGGCCGTTGTGGGCGACTCTGCTTACGGCACTGGCTCATTCTCAACAACGGGCATGATGACGGCCGCCAACGTGTTCTACTGCTACACCGTTACGAATACAGGCAACGTCACCCTAACCAACCATACATTGGTAGACGACCAAATCGCTGACACTGGCTTGACCGATGTGGGCTACGATCTCGTTCCTGGCGCAGTGTTCACCTATGTGATCGCCACCAGCATCACGACCGACACCGTGAATACGGCCGACTGGATCGCAGACGGCATTACACGCACCGACATGGCAACTGTGACTATCGAAGTTGAAACAGTGGTTGAGCCGAACCCAAGCATTGCGCTGACCAAAACGGTTGGCACAGAAGCAGGCGTTTGTGCCAGCACCGATGACATTCTCGTCGAAGCGGGGACAACTGTCTACTACTGCTACACCGTCACCAATACGGGCGACATCACATTGTCTGTCCATGACTTGGATGATGATGTGCTTGGCGGCTTATTGGCTGGCTTCTCGTATGATCTCGCTCCGGGCGCATCTGTTTCGACAGTAGACGCAGGCGCAATGATTACGATGACGGCCGAAATGGACGTGATGAATACCGCGATTTGGACGGCCGATGGCATCACGGCAACCGACACCGCCAACGTGACCGTCTTCCGCAACGAGCCAGCGATTAGCTTGGTTAAAACAGTTGGAACAGATATGGATGCGTGTGCCAGTACCGACGACATTACCGTGCAAGAAGGCACAACCGTCTACTATTGCTACACCGTCACCAACATTGGTGACATCACCCTCAGCACCCACGCACTGACCGACGATATTCTCGGCGATCTGTTCGATGGCGTTGCTTACGACCTCGCAGTTGGTGAAAGTGCTTCTACTGTTGGCTTAGGTGTCATGGTCAGCAGCACGATGACGGCCGATACGATGAATACGGCCGTCTGGACGGCCGATGGTGTCACCGCGACGGCGACCGCCAACGTCAATGTTACCCCGAACATGCCAAGTATCTCGCTTGTTAAAACGGTGGGAACAGACGCGAACGCTTGCGCCAGCACCGACGACATTACTGTTGATGAAGGCACGATGGTTTACTACTGTTACACCGTCACCAACACAGGTAACGTCATCTTGTCGTCGCACGATTTGGACGACGATGTACTGGGCGAACTGTTCACTGGCTTGGCTTACGATCTTGCACCGGGTGCATCTGTTTCGACAGTAGACGCTGGTGTGATGGTGACAATGACGGCCGCAATGGACGTGATGAACACGGCGATTTGGACGGCCGATGGTGTCACCGCTTCCGACACAGCGAACGTCAATGTCACCCCGAATATGCCGAGTATTTCACTCGTCAAGACAGTAGGTACGGAAGCGGGTACATGTGCCAGCACCGATAACATCCTCGTCGAAGCGGGGACAACTGTCTACTACTGCTACACCGTCACCAACACAGGTAACGTCACCTTGTCGTCGCACGATTTGGATGACGATGTGCTGGGCGAACTGTTTGCTGGCTTGGCTTACGATCTTGCACCGGGCGCATCTGTTTCAACAGTTGATGCAGGCGTTATGGTCAGCAGCATGATCGATGTGGACACGATGAACACCGCCATCTGGACGGCCGATGGCATCACTGCTAGCGATATGGCAAACGTCATGGTGTATCGCAACGAGCCAGCGATCAGCTTGCTCAAGACAGTCGGTACAGACATGGATGCGTGTGCGACAACGACTGACATCACAGTGGATGAAGGCACAACCGTCTACTACTGCTATACCGTTACCAACACGGGCAATGTCACTCTCAGCACGCACGCGCTGACCGACGATGTGCTTGGCGATCTATTCGCAGGTGTCGCTTATGACCTTGTACCAGGTGAGAGCGCATCAACTGTCGGTTTGGGCGTTGTGGTCAGTAGCACCATGATGGCTGATACGATGAACACCGCCATCTGGACGGCCGATGGCATCACCGCCACCGCGGCCGCGAATGTCAACGTTAACCCGCTTGGCACGATTGGCAACCAATTGTGGAGTGAAGTGAACGGCAACGCCATCTACGAACCGGGACTCGATGTTCCTATCGCAGGTGTGGTTGTGTACTTGTCTGACTTGGCTGGCAATGTGATCTCAACGACGACAAACGCGAACGGCCGCTACAGCTTTACCGGGCTGCCGTTACAGACGTATATTGTGTCGATTGATACCAGCACGCTGCCAGATGACAAGCGTGGCTATGAAATTGACGCGAACCCGGATAACGATGGCAACAACTCAGCGACAGTTGATTTGACGGCCGGAAACATATCCGACCTCACGCAAGACTTCTCATTTGCCGCTCCAACGGCCGTTGGTCTGGCAAATGCAGGTATCAACACCGCTACGGCGCAAATGATGACGTTGCTCTTTGCAGCGACTATGTTGCTGGCAACATGGATCGTGCGTCGCCGCGCTTAGGACGTTAACCGTGTAGGCAGTCTCGGCTGCCCTCCCTAATTAAAAACCCCCTCACTATCAATGATGGTGAGGGGGTTTTTGTTTATCTGTTATCGGTGCTTATATGAAAATTTACCCTACACTCATTTATCAACATACGATGAGCGAAAAGCCGTTATACTTGGTCGCCTGTGATCAAAATAGATCATAGCTGCGTATTATGGGTGACGTGTGAACGATATTATCCGATTGATCGACCTCTGGAAAGATGGTGACCAGGCAGCCGCCCGGTCATTGTACGACCTACATCGCAACCGATGTTTTCGGTTGGCGTATGGTTTGCTTGGCAACGAGCAGGACGCAGAGGAGGTTGCCCAGGATGCGCTAACGTATGCACTGGTCAATATAGCGAAGTACGATTCCTCTCGCGCCCAATTTTCGACATGGCTACATACGATTGTCGTCAGCCGGGTGCGCGACAGGCAGCGACGCAAGCGATTTGACTTGGTTTCGTTGGCCAGTTGGATGCAGGGCGGTGGGGATTCTCCCTCGAACGCACCGACACCTGAACAGGTCAGCGAACTGCATTATCGACAGATAGCGGTGCAAACGGCCGTGAACAACCTCGTTCCACAGTTAAAGGAAGCGATTGTGCTGCGCTATTGGGCGGGGCATAGCTTTCGTGAGATGGCAGAGATTATAAATTGCCCCATCGGCACGGCGCAAAGCCGGGTACGGCGTGGATTTGAGAAATTGCGGTCTGAGTTGACACCCGCTCAGTTGACGGAATTAAGTAGGGAAAATGCGTGAAACAAAGGACTGAATTGTTAACTGCCTATTTACATGATGCGCTGACGGCCGAAGACAAGCAGCGTGTCGAAGCATGGCTACGCGACGAGCCATCTGTGCGGGCGCAACTGTCTGATCTGCGCCAAACACAGCTATGGATCAAGCGTGATCTGCGTACCCATTTAGATACTCAAGACGTGCCATCGTCGATGACATTCGACGCAATTGCAAGCCGTTTACACACTCCTCGGAAACGAGTAAAACCAAATTTACGAACGCGCTGGGTGGCTAATTTTGCCGGACTAGCTGCGTTGTTCTTTTTATCTTTTGCACTTATTTATAGCATGGGTGATATAGGCGGCACGATTGACCCACAAAACCAACCGGGCAGTGCGCTGGTGATTACAGCGACTCCTGCGATTGTTGAAGCTGACGTTGACGTGCCTATCGGTGATTCGCCCACCATTCCGACACCGACTCCCACACCCCTGGGGCCAACACCTATTCCAAACTCAAGTATACCAACAAGGACATCTGATTCATGACTTTTAATCACAAACAGACAATGACATGGGCGAAACAGTTCGCTCTGATAATGGGTGCGTGCTTACTTGGTTTTGTGCTTTTCACTGGCACATACCATGATGCGGCCGCGCAAACGATTCCGACGCGAACCCCCCTACCGGATAGCGAACCAGTGGCGACCAACCCGCCACCTGCTACCAATACGCCTCGGCCGCAACCGACAAACACCCCCCGGCCGCAGGCAACCAATCCGCCTGCCCAGCAGCCGACGAACCCGCCTGCTGCACAACCGACCAATCCACCAGCGCAAGCAACAAACCCACCGGCACAGCCAACTACGGCCCCGGCCGCGACCAGTACACCACGCCCTTTGTGGACGTTACCCCCCACTCAAGTTGCACCTGCAACCAACACGCCACAGCCGACATGGACGCAAGTGCCAGCCAATACGGCCGTGCCAACCAACACACCGCAGCCGACGTGGACGCAAGTGCCAGCCAATACGGCCGTGCCAACAAACACGCCACAGCCAACGTGGACACCGCAGCCAACAAACACGCCATGGACACCACCGGCCGCAACCAATACGCCCATGCCTGTGAATACGGCCGTGCCTGTTGTCATCAATACGGCCGTGCCAACATGGACACCTGTGCCGCCAGACACGCCTGTGCCAACGTGGACACCAGCCCCGACCAAAACACCTGTACCGACATGGACACCATTACCGGCCGGGAACACAAGTACGCAACCGACATGGACACCGGCCCCGACCGACACGCCTGTGCCAACATGGACACCCGCCCCCACGCGAACGCCCGTTCCTACATGGACACCTGTGGCCGATCAGCCACAAGCAGAAGCGACGGCCTTTCCTGTTGCAACCAACACAGTGCCACCAACGGCAGGAACAAATACGGACAGCACAAATAATGATGATAGCGGCAATAGTGCCAGCACATCGGCCGCTACGGCGACACCGATAGCCCAGCCTACGGCCGTGCCGACAAATCAATCAGGTACAGTCGATGACAATGCTGGTGAAGGTGCTAACGAAGGTGAAGATGAGACGGTAGAGGCTGAACCAACAGAAGCATCGGCCGATACATCTGATGCGAGGTCTGTAGAAAGTGAAAACGAGACAGAGCCAGCCGTTGAACCAACGGCACGGCCGACCCGGACACCGCGCCCTACAAACACGCCTGTGACGACCGATGAGCCTGCCGCCACGGAAGAGCCAGAAGAAGATGATGAAGGCAATGCAGATGATGAAGCGGCCGATTATGAACCAACGGCCGCGCCATACAATCCAGATGCGGAAGATGAGACAGATACAGATATAGAGGTTGAACCAACGGCTACCATTGTTGTTGCGGGTGACTTGCCTGTGGTAGAAGCAGCCGATGATGAAGGTGACGACGCAGATGCCAGCGAGGTGCGGCGACGCAATGTCGGTACAGCCCTTGTCGTGGGCGGTGTCGGTGCGGCCGTAGCCGCGGCCGGAGGCTTTATTCTGCTCGGCCGTCGAGACGGCGATGATGACGAAACGTTAGCCTAACAAATTCGCTCATCTAAATGATAATAAGTAGCGCAGAACACGCTTGTGAAAATAGCGTGTTCTGCAAATCAATTAACGACTGTAGAAACTTTTAGACCCTTTCACCCTCACCTAGCCCTCACTCATCACGCCCAATCACTTCCCGCGCCTTACTCGTCCCCGTCGGCGGGCCGATAATCCCATTATCCTCCATTTCATCGATCATCCGCGCCGCCCGTGTGTAGCCAATACGGAATTTGCGCTGCAACATCGAAGTGGATGCCTTGCCCGTGCGTTGCACAAATGCCACCGCATCGTCCCACAATTCATCAACCTCTTTTTTATTCTCCGCTTCGATGTCGAGCAAAGGCTGGACAGGTTTCGCCGGAATCCGTTCTGGCAGAGGAAACAGATCATCTGTTACCTTCTCGATCTTTGGCGCAATCTCTGGCTCAATTTTGGGTTCAGGCAGTGTCGGCCGACTGTTCAGCGTCGGCAACGGGGGCGGCTCTTGCGTCGGTTTTTCGATCTCTAACTTGACCGGCGCAGGCGCAAATTCATCAAAATTCACCTGCTCATCTATTTTTTTATCAACCTGCTCCCGCTCCTCCGCGATCACCCGCTCCACCGCAATCGGCCGTACCGTCACAATCGGCTCTTTCTCTCTATCTCTAGCTCTATCTCCGCTCTCTATCTCCACACCCTTCTTCTCCGCATCCGCATCCGTATACGTGTTAAACCGCCGCGCCGTCTTCCAATAGCCGATCAGCTTGTTCAACTCATCATCACTCACATAACAACCCTGCATCCGAATCGGCGCAGGCGCATCCGGCTTCTGGATCAGCATATCGCCCTGCCCCAACAAGCGCTCCGCCCCTGTCTGGTCGAGAATCACCCGGCTATCAGTCGAGCTAGACACCGCAAACGCGATCCGTGCCGGGAAGTTGGCCTTGATCAAGCCGGTCACCACATCGACCGACGGCCGTTGCGTGGCAATGATCATGTGCATCCCCGTCGCCCGTGCCATTTGCGCCAGCCGCGCCAACGCCCGTTCCGTATCTTCCGGCGCAGTCATCATCAAATCGGCCAGCTCATCGATCACGATCACGATATAGGGCAGCTTCTCCCCGCCTGCATTCTCCATCTTTTTGTTGTATGTGATGATGTTCCGCGCACCCGCTTTTGCAAACGCCTGATAGCGGCTGTCCATCTCGCGCAATGCCCACATCAGCACCCCGATCACCTTGTCCATATCGACCACAACCGGTGCAGCCATGTGCGGAATACTGTTGTAGCCCGTTAGCTCCACCCGCTTCGGATCGACCATCACAAAACGCAAATCATTGGGCGAATTTTGCAGCAGCAAACAGGCGATGATCGCGTTTACGCACACACTTTTACCCGACCCAGTCGCCCCCGCCACCAGCAAATGGGGCATTTTCGCCAAATCGGCACTGATCGCATTGCCAGCCACATCTTGCCCCAGCCCGATCCGTAAGGGCGAACTGATGCGATGAAACCCTTCTGACTCCATCACATCGCGCAAGCTGACGACAACTTTTGACATACTTGGCACTTCGATACCGATAAAACCTTTTCCTGGAACGGGTGCTTGTATCCGCACGCTTTTTGCGGCCAGTGCCAGCGCGAGATCGTCGGCCAGTCCCGCTATTTTGCTCACTTTTATCTTTTGCCGCTTGCCGCTCCGTTGCAAAATATAGCCCGGTTCTACACCAAATTGCGTCACCGTCGGGCCGCGCTGCACTTCAACAATGTTGCCCGGTGCGCCAAAGCTGGCGAGTGTTTCTTGGATCACGGCCGCCTGTTCCCGAATCAGATCATCGTTTGTTTCTGGGTCATAGCCCGATTCGAGAATGGTGTCTACCTCTGGCATCGCCCACTGGTTCACGGCCGTCACTTGCGCCGGTTCTGGTTTGGGGATAATCGGTTGTGCAGCCGCTTTCTGTCTCCCTTTTATGCGAGGCGTGGGCATGGGCGCGGCCGTTTTCTCTGGCACCACACGCTCTGGCTCAACCGCCGTCACACGTTGGCTGCGCCGCCGTCGCCGGATCGCCTCCACACGCTGCTCCTCCTCCAAAAGCACCTCGCGCATCGTGTCAGGGTCACGCTCTAGCACAACCGCATCCGGCACGGCCGCCTCCCGTTTGCCCCGCCCAAAACCAAAGATAGAAAACTTTGGCTTTTCATGCTCATTTGATGACAATGGCGCAGGGTTCGGTGGAATCCCGTCATCAGCCTGCTCGGCCGTGCCAAACAAACGCCGAAACGTCAACCCCACCTGTACCGGCGACAGTGCAAACAGCAAAAAGACCGCCACCACCCCAAGCAAACTATAAATAATAATGCCGCCCAAATCGCCCACCAAACTGTAGACAACCGTTGCCAACGCGCTCCCAAAATAGCCACCGCCGCGCCCTTGTCCCGCCAACAACCAAAAATCAGGCAACGAACGCATAAACACCCACAGCGACGCAATCGCTTCGACCACCGCAAACAGCAAACCGGCCCCCAGCAAACGGCGCACAGGCAACTGCGGCCGATTCTCGATTCCGATCAAAATGCAATACACGCCAAACGCCCCAATCGCCAATGGCACAATCGCCCGGCCGATCCCAAACATCTGCTTGATCCACCCCGCCAGCACAGGCGTGATCGATCCCTGGTTTGGCGACAACAGGCTCAACACCAAAATGGCTGTGATAAAGACCAACATCACCCCGAATACCAGATATTTCTGGAGTGGATTGCGTGGTTTTACCTCTGGCTCAGGCTGTTTTTTGACAGTGCGCCGCCGCGTTGCAGGCTTCTTGGCGGCCGTCTTTTTCGTCGTCGCTTTTTTAGGGGCAGCCTTCTTAGTGGTCGTCTTTTTAGCTGGTGTCTTTTTGGTGGAGGCACGCTTTTTCGTCGTCGCTGCCTTCGCATTCACCGTGCGCGTCGTCTTGCGTGGTGTTGTCGTCTTCTTATTACTCGTCTTTTTACGAACCGGTGCGGATGATTTCTTTTTGGTCATAGCAATTCGGAAACATTATAGCACGATTGTTCCCAGATTTTCGCTTCGGATAGCAGATCACGCCTCTCCTAAAAAGCACACCGGCCGCCTGCCCCGTAGTGGCACAGTTAACCATGCCACTACAAAGCAAACATAACGCTATTACGACAACATGCGCTGTTTCATGCCGACCATGAACGCATCATCCCCATACTCTTTTCGCATCGCGTACATCTGTACCGCGTCGTCCCCCAGCAAGTAGCGCAGTTGTGGCTTGCCGTCTGTCGTAGCGGCGTAGATGCCCTCAGCGATTTGCGCGGCCGTACTTTGCCCCAGCCCAGAGCTGGCTCGCTCTGTCATCGCTGCCATAAATTTGCCGATAGATTCGTTGTAATCAGTTGTCGCTTCATTGTTTGCCATGTCCATCGACCGGCCGCCAAAGTCAGTCGCCACGCCACCCGGCTCAATAATCTTGACCTGAATACCCAACTCGCCTAACTCATACGCCAACGATTCGGAGAACCCTTCAACCGCCCATTTGGTGCTATGGTAAAGACTGATGAGGGGGAACGTGATCCGGCCGCCAATCGACGACACATTGAGGAACATCCCTGCTTTGTTCGCCCGGAAATGGGGCAAAAAGGCACGTGTCACGTCCATCAAACCAAACAGATTGACATCAAACTGCCGCTTGATCTGCGCTGTGTCAGCCAGCTCAAACGCGCCCATCAATCCATAACCAGCATTGTTTAGCACCACATCGACTGTGCCGAAATCAGCCAAAATCTGATCCCGTGCACTGGTGATCGAGGCAATGTCAGTCACGTCCAATGGGTACACTTTCACATTGTCGAGCGTGGTCAACTCTGTTTCGTTTGCGGGTGTCCGCATCGTTGCGGCAACCTGCCATCCCTTCTCAGCAAACAGCTTGGCTGTCGCTTTACCGATGCCTGTACTTGATCCTGTAATCACAATTGTTTTCATTGTAAATCCTTATTTGTTGTTCTTTTTGTTTTCGGTTTCACAGGTAACGGACACCTGTCAACGTTTCTGTTTTTTGTCAAAGTCGTTTTTGAGTGAGTAATCAGTCACACCACGTCAAAAAAAATTATCGTGCGACACCATTCCAGAAAATAGCGAATGATTGCGCGATATGCTTGGCTAATTGCATGTCTTGTAGCTGGTGGTGCATCGCGTAGGAGACGGCCGCCTCTAGCTGTGCCAGCGCAACCGTACCAATATAGGCGGCCGAAATATCTGCAAACAACGCTTCCTGCACACCCTGCTGCAACAGACGACTCATAAATGCAAACTCTTCCGCTTGTTGCTGCTGTGCTTCCTCACTGACCAATTGAGAGAGCTTTAACTGGTGAACGAGCGTGTAACGAGTGGGATTCCGCACCGCCCAATCGATATAGCGATACCAAACATGCTCCTGACATACTTTGACCCCATCCCCATGCGGTAGCTCCTGCTGTAGTCGCTCGCTCAGTTCGCGCTTCAATTGCAGGTAGACTGCATCGATCAGCGCTTCCTTTGTAGGGAAGTAGTTGAACAGTGTGCCGGTGGCAACACCTGCATGTTTCGCAATTTTTGAGGTCGGTGTATTCCAAAAGCCATTATTTGCGAATAACTCAATCGACGACTCGATCAACTGCGTTCGTTTATCGACCATAGGGAGAATGTTACACGCAATTGACTGATCAGTCAATTGCGTGTGGTTAACGGAATCAGGTTTTTTTTCATTACCTACACATCTCATATCGAAATTTAGTGAGTTAGATGGTTTGATTACACGTTGTCTGCTAAATTGAACTTATGTACACAATTCGCAAGGCTCTGATCACGCTTTTTTTGTTGGTTTCATGCGCGTGTGGTGGGCGGCCGTCACTGGAAACGGCCGCCAGCCCCGCCCCCACAATCCAATTTCTGCCCGTCGTTCTTTCGACCACTGTGCCAACGACTATTATTGACACAGATATAACGCCTGAGCCGATTGTTTACGGCCGGACATACCATCAAGCGAATGGCAACCATTTTGTAGAAGGGAAAGGGGATTTGGCTGCACTTGTACCACTTGATATAACGTTAGATGGGCGGCCGGAGTGGGTTGTTTCTGCGCCGTTTGGGGCGGGTGTGCTGTGGGTGACGGTGCTGGAGGATGGGGTGGTACAGGCGTTTGAGGTGGCGAATGGTGTCGTCAATACGGTGTCGATTGCACCAGAAAGTGTACCAGCAGGCCAGCCGCCGCTCCTGGTGATCGAGCAAGGTGTACCGCGCTTGCTTGTTGTGGATGGCATGTCGGCCGTGACACATCCTGTGCCTGTCGGTGATGGGATTGCGTATGTCGATACGGCCGGAAACCTCATCATCAACCAAAACGAAACAGAGACAACACTCCCTGTGAACGCTCTCCCCGACACGCGCATCGTGACAGATGAGCAAGGGCGGCTGTTACTGTTGACGATGCCGGACACGAGCTATCCGCATGGGGTGTTGGGCGATGCAGTCGAGGCAAAAAGTGTGACGTTGATCGAAACGATGCCTGAACCACGTATCGTGCGCGAGATTGTGATGGAAGCGGATTGGGTGATCGAGGGGGTTGCGCCATTGTGGGTCGATTGGGATGGGGATGGGGTGCGCGAAATTATCGTGACACGAGCGAATCGGGAAAATGGAGCGCAAATTGTGATGTACGGTGAGGATGGGGAGTGGCTGGCGGCCGGGCAGATGATCGGCCGGGGTTTTCGCTGGCGGCATCAGTTGGCGGTTGCACCTTTTGGAGCAAATGGCGCACTCAAATTGGTTGATGTGCTGACTCCGCACATTGGCGGCCGGGTCGAATTTTACGCATGGAACAATGATGCGTTGACGATTGAGACGGCCGTGAGCGGCTACACGTCTCACGTCATCGGCACACGCAATTTAGATATGGCAGTGGCGGGGGATTGGATCGGGTCAGGTAGGGCGCAATTGCTGTTGCCATCGCAAGATCGGACGGCGTTGGGTGTGGTGGGCATGGTCGATGGGGTGGCGGCCGTCATTTTAGATATGCCTATGGAAGGGCAGGTCGTGACAAATTTGGCGGCCGTAGCGCATCGTGATGGGCTGGCGGTGGGGGTCGGCCGAGCAGATAATACCCTTCGCATTTGGCAACCTTAACCTGTATGATCGGTCTATGAATTATCGAACATTAGGCAAAACAGGCTGGCAAGTAAGCGAGATTAGCTTCGGCGCATGGGCGATTGGGGGCAGTTGGGGAAATGTGACGGAAGCGGACGCGATGGCGGCACTGCATACGGCCGTAGACAGAGGCATCAACTTTTTTGATACGGCCGATGTGTATGGTGACGGCCGTAGTGAGCGGCTGCTCGCCCAATTGAAACGAGAGCGGCCGGACGACACCATTATCATCGCCACAAAAGCGGGTCGTCGCCTCAACCCACACGTTGATGGCGGATACAACCGCGAAAATTTGACCGCTTTCATCGAGCGTAGTTTGGTGAACCTAGAGACAGACGCGCTCGATTTGGTGCAACTGCATTGCCCACCGACGGACAGCTACTACCGGCCGGAACTGTTCGGTGTTCTCGATGATTTGGTCGCACAAGGCAAAATCAAACATTATGGCGTGAGTGTTGAAAAGGTGGAGGAAGCGCTCAAAGCGATTGAGTACGAAAATGTGGCGACGGTGCAAATCATTTTCAATATGTTTCGGCAACGGCCGAGCAAGCTGTTTTTCGAGCAAGCGACGAAGCGCAATATCGGTATCCTTGCTCGTGTGCCATTGGTGTCTGGCTTACTGACGGGGAAAATGTCGGCCGCATCCACATTCGCCGACGATGATCACCGCACATACAATCGCACCGGCAATGCGTTCGATAGCGGGGAGACGTTTTCGGGTGTGCCGTTTGATGTGGGGCTGAAGGCGGTTGAACAGTTGCGGCCGCTCACGCCAGATGACGCGACAATGGCGCAATTTGCACTGCGTTGGATTTTGATGTTTGATGCGGTGACGTGTGCCATTCCGGGTGGCAAAAACCCCGCGCAAGTGACGGACAATGCGGCCGCCAGCGCACTTGCCCCCCTCCCAGATGAAACGATGAGCGCGATTCAAGATATTTACGATACGTTCGTCGCGCCGCATGTGCATCATCGTTGGTAGCCGTCACGCTATGCCATACTGACACCATGACAGAAATGATGGTCGAAATCGCTCAGGCGAATAGCTAATCGCGCTTTTTGACGGCCGAAATCCTCCCAAATTCACCCAAAACCTTACACCCCCTGCCCATTACATCTATTCACGCTATCTGGTATCCTACTTTCATATCACAAATCTGGAGAACAACCATGCAAAAAACTCGACTGAAACTCCCCCTCATATTCACACTTCTCGGTGTTCTGCTCGTCGCCTCCCCCGCGTTTGCGTGTGGCGGCTTGTTCTGTACAACGATCCCGGTCAGCCAATCGGCCGAGCGCATTATCTTCACCGAAAACGCCGATGACTCCACCTCAGCCATCATCCAGATCAACTATTCTGGTAACCCAGATGAATTTTCGTGGATACTGCCTGTCAAAACACCCCTCAACGTTGAAGATGACATCGAGCTGCCAGAAGATGCAGAAGCCGCCTTCACCGAACTGGATACGATGACACTCCCCCAATACATCGCGCCCGACATCACCGATGAATGCTGGCAAGTGATGCCTGTTGCGCTGGCAAGCGAAGCCGAGGACGGTAGTGGTGGCGGTGTCGAAATCATCTCGCAGGGCTTCAAAGGCAACTATGAAATCTCTGTCGTCGATTCGAGTGACCAAAACGCGCTGATCGACTGGCTCAATGTCAACGGCTACACTGTCACACCTGAAATGGAGCCATTGATCAACATCTACGTGGACGAAGATTTTTACTTTCTCGCTATGAAGTTGATTCCAGACAGCGATGTGAGCGATGTTGTACCACTCAAAATGACATACCCTGCACCGATTCCGATGATCCCATTACGCATGACTCCCGTTGGGGCAGATATGAATATGCAAGTGGTCGCGTGGTTCTTCGGCTCTGCCCAAGCGACCCCCACCAACTACACCCGCATCGTTGTCGAAGATGAAGATGTCAACTTTTTCTTCCCGTTTGGTCACAACTATTGGCAAGTGATGCAAGATCAAGTGGATGCAGAAAACGGCTTGGCATTCGTCACCGAATATGCCCAACCGACAGGAACGATGGCATTTACCCATCCGCTACTCGCACAATTGGACAGCGACTATGCGTACCTGACGCGGCTCAACACATTCATGGACCCAGAGCAGATGACGGTTGACCCGATGTTTGAATATGATGAGACGCTTGCGCCTATCAACAACATCCATGACCTAAGCGAAACGCATAAGTGGGTGTGTAATGGCGAAACATTTGAGGCTGATGTTGTGCCGGTTGGCACGGCCGGAAGCAACAGTCCCCTCAGCACAACCAATACAGAACAAACTGTGTCAGCCACCAATTGGGTGCTGGTTACTGTCATGTGTACATTGTTGGGTATGCTCTTGCTGGGCTATTGGGTTGTGCGTCACAACGATTAACTTTTTTCCCTCTTCCCAAAATACCAACCCATAAAAGCAGGGGCATCGCACGATGTCCCTGTTTTGTTTTGTCTCTATTACTTACGTCAGGACAGCGCAATCAAAGACGCGGTTAAAAAGCTGGAGGAGCGGGTTGAGCATTTCCCAAAATGGCTGTAATGCACCGCAATAAAGCGCATCGGGCGCAACGGCATCGACGGCAAACAAGGCGATACCCGCGATCAAAAACAAGCTGAGAAGACCGCAACCGGTGTAGATAAAGTAGCGTTGGCAGCCGCGTTCCTGTTTGATTTTGACAGGCGGCCGAGGAGCGGGCGCAACGGCCGCGGGTTCGGGATCGGGCTGTGCGATGGCAGGCGGCGGTTGCGAACGCGCATAATCGGCCGGAGGTGGCGCAAACACGGCGGCCGTATCCCCAGCATCTTGTTGCTGCTGAATCGTGTTCATCGGATCGATACCCAACGTCGGCGCATGGCCCATAAACATGAGCCGCACAGCACGGCCGAGCGTGATCGTGTCGCCATCTTGCAGCAAGGCTGACCCCGTGACGCGCTGACCATTGACATACGTGCCATTGGTGCTGCCCAAATCTTCGACCACATATCCGGCCGTATCTAAAACGATGCGACTGTGACGGCGAGACGCTTCGCTATCCTGCACAACCAGTTCGTTGTTTGCGTCTCGGCCGATCAAAACATTGCCTTCGCCTAAGACGAATTCCCGTTCCGGGTCTGTTCCTACATGAATTATCAGTTTTGCTGTCGATTCCATACCGTTTTGCCATTCGCCATTAGCGGCCGATTTTCCCCACGATACCATAGGAAGCGGCCGCCGCAAAATACAAAAAGCGGCCGACTTCTATACGACTATCATGGCACGTCGTTACATGGTTTTTCAGTGTTTCAGTAAATAGACATTATACCGATTGAATCGGGTAAACTTACTCAAAATGATTTTCTACCGGACATAGAAAACTTATACATAGAAAACTTGTGCGAATAAATCAATCATAAGACATTTCTTAATCACAACAAAAAGAGGGTGACTTATGAGTGATAAGATGAAAGTGTACACGAAAGTTCTGAAAATGATGAAACAAATGTTGCCAACAAGTAGCGAAAATCAGGTTATCGTGCTTGCAATGCTGGTAGCGGGTATTACAGTATCAGATTCGTCAGTTGCTGGCG
>CALECP010000015.1 GCA_937949915.1 uncultured Anaerolineae bacterium | reverse complement strand
TAGTCGTCCAACTGATCGCGCATTTTGATGACGAGGAAGAACAGACCGCCGCCCAAGATCACCCAGCCGACCACGGCCGGAATGTTGCGCGTGATCTCGTCCCCTTCGGCCGCTACTTCGCCATCTTCCATCACGGCCGTCTCTGCATCACTGCTTGTCCCCTCCAAAAAGCGACTGCCGCCGATCAAGAGTGCGCCCAGCCCAATCACCGCAAACGGCAGGAGCATCACGCCCAGCGACGCCCGAAAACGGGGTGTGATCGCCATTCGCGCCAGCAACCGAATGACCAAAAAGCTGCCGAAAATAGCGGTGTAGATGAACGACACTTCTTTGGTGCAGTACATCATCGCCAGCCCTGCCGCAAACCACCACAGATATTTGTCCCGCCGTTCGCGCAAGTAAAAGAGCGTCGAGATAAAGCAGATCAGCGCAAAGACGATCACGTATACATCGTGCCGAATATAGCGCGAATAATAGGTGACATACGGCGAGATCAAGAAAACAAAGCTGGCGATAATCGCCCCTTTGCGGCCGATCCAGTCGCGCAATAGATACGGAATAGCGACCAAAAGCACGCCGAAAAGAGCGACCGGTATCCGCGCCGTAAAGTCGTTATGCCCAAATAGCCAGTACGATGCGGCCGTAATGTGGAACAAAAACGGCCCGTGCATCAACGGCGTGTGCGAAAAGCCATCACCATTGTAAAACTGGTACGAATACTGTGTATGCAGGCTTTCGTCGTGGCTGACCACGCGGCTGCCCACATCGTAAAAGCGCGTGACAATGGCAACAAGAATGATGCCGACATACGCAATCGTGTACCAGTCGAGCGTGGCGAACCGGTTTAACGGTTTTGCCAGCACATCTTCTTTGGCGATCTCAGTGGCTGTCTCGGCCGTGCTTTCCGCCACGGCCGGTGCGTCTGCAATAATCTCAGTCTCTGTCTCTGGGTTAAACTCGCTCATAATATCTCAAAAAAGTAATGTGCCACTTATGGCATCACATGAACAACCACTTCTGGTGTGGCAGTTGCCTGAATCTCAAAATTATACATCGCTAACTGGGTTGCTGTCGCTACGGCCGTCGGTTCTTGTGTCACCGTCGTCGTTGCGGCAATCGCTGGCACGGGACTCGCTTCCACCATCCCGCTGCCCAAGCCGTTGATGCCCAGCAGTCCCACACCTAAAAAGATCGCCATCGCAAACGCCACGGCCGCTTGTTGAATCCCATACAGGCTCAAAACGCCTGACCGAGCGATCACACCCCGCCATGCGGCAGGCACGGCCGTTTTGCGATAGCTAATCGGCGGTTGTAGTGCCATGAGGCGGCCGAAGTCGGGCTGCGGCAAAGCAGCCACCGTATGCCGTACATTGTGCGCCAGCCGCCGTTCCGCTTGCAAAGCAGACCGACACGTCGCACACACGGCCGCGTGATCTTCCACCGCCTGCCGCTCCGCAACGGGCAGCAGGTCGAGCATGTAGTCGGAAAGCATCGTTTGATCTAACATAATTTTGTTGAAAGTTGAAAAGTTAAGAAGGTTGGAAAGTTGGGGACGCGCACAATGACGACAGCATCCCCACGTTTTAACTTTTCCACTTTTTAACGTTCCACTCCCAGTATTTCTTTCAATTTCTTGTGCGCGAGACGCATTCGTGATTCGGCCGTTTTGCCAGGAATCCCCAGCACCTCACCGATTTCGCCGTAGCGCATCTCATCGTAATAGCGCAAGATAGCGACCTCGCGCAACTTAGGCGACAACAGTTGCAACGCCGACCAAATACGTTGTTGCTCCTGCGTCAAATTCATTACTTCATCTGGTGTTTTCGTTTTTTTGTCAACAATGTCATCATCATCACTGATGATTTGGTTGAGCGAACACGTCGGCAACCATTTGCGTCGTCGCTTGTTGCGGCTGCGGCTGATGGCGATGCGATACAGCCATGTTTTGAACGCCGACTTACTCGCATCGTATGTATGCAAGCGGCGAAAAGCGTACTCAAAGCTATCTTGCAGCACTTCTTCTGCATCCTCCACATTGTGCAACAAACTGTAGTTGAGTCGGTAGATCATCGGCGCGTACTGCCGATAGAGCAGATTAAACGCCACTTGATCACCGTCCAAACAGCGTTGGATCAAGAGGGAGGCGGCCGTTGGTTCGGCCGTGTCTGTGCCTGTTTGCGGCACAAAAGAAGTGTCCAGCATTTAATTTCTGTAAGGCGATCTATCGTGTTCCTACGGAAGATCAGCCAAATATAACCAAATTGTCGCCCGTTCTCGTAGGAGGACGCGCCTGTTTTCTTTGAAAAATCGCCATTTCAATTCACGGGTCAAATCAAAAGACTCCTCAAGTTGCTCACCTGTTTGCGCGATGTCGAATGACGCGCTGGCGTAGCCGTCACCGAGCAGCAGTTCGGACGCTTCTGGTGCGATCACCGCCACACCCGTTGTCCCTGGCGCAACGCCATCGACAAACTGCACATCCTCAAACCCACTGAGATACCAGCGCATGACTGGCGTATCGATCAAGCTG
>CALECP010000014.1 GCA_937949915.1 uncultured Anaerolineae bacterium | reverse complement strand
ACATCGGTAGGAAAACGGCCGCGTCGCATTGCGCCAGCGTCGCCTTTGTCACGCCATGATCTTCGTGACCGACCACCAAGCACACTTTTTCAGGGTACTCAAATTGATGGTATGGCTGTGCATCATCCGTTAGCTCTACGGCAATAATCGTGTAACCGTTGGCGCGGGCGTGGGTGATGGCGGCCAGCGGGTCTTTGATCTGTTGCCAGGGGACGCGGATGTGCTTGTTACGGCCGACCTTCTCAATCGTCCCGTTTGGTGGGGTGGGCGTGATGCCTGTTAAGATCAATTCATCAAGCCCCGCGCCATCAGCCAGCCGAAACGCCGAACCGACATTGGCTGGATATTCGACACTTTGCAAAATCGCCATCAGCGAGCGCGTAGGGGTGTTTGTGCGCCGATAATCGCGCAAAAAACGTTTGAGAGGTGTTCCGATCAGAGGTTTTGACATTGGGCTATACTGTGAAATATGGATGTGATTTGGGCGGCCGTGCCGCTTGCCACTGTATTGTACCTGATGCTCGGCCGAAAGTGGTCTGGGAGCGCGGCCGGGCTGGCAGGCTGGCTGGCGGCCGTGCTGGTCGCCCTCTTGCTGTTTGGTGGCAATGGGTTGCTGGTCGGGGTGGCGTTTGGCAAGGCACTGTTGCTGGCACTCTATGTGCTGTACATCGTGTGGATGGCATTGCTACTGTATCACACGGTCGATGCGGCCGGGGCGATCAAGGTGATCGGGCAGGAGTTGCCTGTTTTGGCGCGGGATGCGGCCGAGCAAGCCCTGTTGCTGGCGTGGGTGTTTGGCTCGTTTTTGCAGGGCGCGGCCGGGTTTGGTGTGCCTGCGGCCGTGGTTGCGCCGTTGCTGGTGGGGCTGGGATTTGATGCGACGACGGCCGTGGTGATTGCGCTGGTGGGGCATGGCTGGGCGGTGACATTTGGTTCGCTTGGCTCATCATTTGGCGCACTGCTGGCCGCTACCGGTCTGGAGTCGGCCGCGCTGGCTCACCCGGCGGCCGTGTATTTGGGTATCTGCTGCTTTTTGTGCGGCATCGTATGCGTGTGGGCGGCCGCTCGTTGGCATGGTCTGCGGACACAATGGTTGCGTATAGTGATTGTGGGCGGGGTGATGGCGGCCGTGCAATGGGGGCTGGCTGTGGCTGGCTTTTGGCATATCGCCGCGTTTGGCGGAGGGCTGGCTGGCTTGCTCGTTATCATGCTCGACTTCGGCCGTCGTCCCCAGGCACAAACGTTGCAGGGCGGCCGATTGCTTCACGCTTTCGCACCGTACTTGATTTTGATCGCGGTGATCGTGGTGGGGCAATTTCTCTTGAAGGAGTGGCTGGGCAGCGTTACGCTTAATTGGGAATTTCCGGCCGTGGTTACTGACAACGGTTGGGAAACACCTGCCAGTGCGGGACGCTCGCTCAACTTGTTCGGTCATGCGGGGGCGTTGTTGTTGTACACCAGTTTGTTGGCGTATGGGTGGTTTCGCTGGCGTGGCCCTTTTGCAAAAACGTATGCGTGGCGGCCGATCTTGCTCAAAACGATCAAACGGTCGCGCAAATCGACGGTCAGTATGGTCGCGCTGTTGGCGATGGCGGTGACGATGGAACATGCGGGGATGACGCACATTTTGGCGCAAACATTGAGCCAGACGGGAGACGTGTTTCCGTTTCTCAGCCCGTTTATCGGTGCGCTTGGCTCGTTTATGACAGGCAGCAATACGAGTAGCAATGTCGTTTTTTCTGCGCTGCAAATGCGAACGGCCGAGACGCTCCAACTGGCGATTCCCATCTTGTTGGCTGCCCAAACGGCCGGGGGGGCTATCGGCAGCATTTTTGCCCCTGCCAAAGTGGTGGTAGGCGCAAGCACTGTCTCGGCGGCCGACGAGGCGGCCGTGTTCCGGGCGATTGTGCGCTATGGTGTGGTCATATTGTTCGTGTTGGGTGTGTTGACGATCCTCTTTTTATCTTTTGAAAGATGAGAAAAAACACAATTTAATGACCAGACACATGTTTTTCAGCGTCTAATAATGCGCTATGAATAGAAAGGTTTATCTTCTCGTTATTATCGGTTTCGTTTTGATGGTGCGGCCGCTTTCGGCCGCGCCATGGCCACAACCCAATTGGCAACCCAATCATGCGGCTGTCTCCTTTAGCGACATCACATGGGCGGCCGGGGTCGGTGGACCGGGCGGTGATCAGGCAGGCGGCCACGGCGCGATGTGGGCAGACGTGACGCAGGATGGTTATCCTGACTTGTATATGCCATTTAATTGGCAACCAGATACAACGTACAATGACCGTTTTTATCGCAACAACGGCAACGGCACATTCACCGAAGAAGCGATGCAGCGCGGGATTGCCGATCCAGATGGTGGATCGCATGGGGCGGCGTGGGTTGACCTCGATAATGATGGCGATTTTGACCTGATCAATGGCACGACGTATGCTGATGGTGGCTGGCATGGCACGGCCAGCAACAACATCTTTCGCAACAATGGTTATGGGTATTTCAGCGATGTCACTCCGGCCGCACTCAAGCAGCGCACCGATGGCACACGCGCCTTTGTTGCCCTCGACTTTGATCGGGATGGCGACCAAGATTTGTTTGGCGTATCGGGCAGCGAAGGGTCGATATACCCAGATGAACGCAATGAACTCTATCGGAATAATGGTCGCTTTGACTTTGCGGCCGTCAATTGGGGCGCAGCCTATACAGCCCCGGCCGGACAGGGGGCGATTCCCACCGATTACGACGGCGATGGCGATACCGATTTGCTCGTTGCCAACCGCAATGGCGCAGTCAATGTGTTGCAAAACGATTGGGGTAACTTCACGGCCGTCAACGCGGGACAGATCGGTTTGGTGGGGGAAAGTGATGGTGTCAGTGCGGCCGATATTGACAACGACGGCGACCTCGATCTGTTGCTGACAAAAGACAATGAGGCGCGGCTGTATCGCAATTGGGGAGCAGGCTCATTCAAACAAGTGACCACATTTCACGGTATCGACGGGTACATGGGCGGCTTTGCCGATCTGGACAACGACGGCGATGTCGATCTCGTCTTTCCGGGGCATCAAAACATCTATCTAAACGATGGCTACGGCAACTTTCACCAGACTGCCCACGCGCCGATTAACAACATGGCGGATCCGCGATCTGTTGCGTTTGCCGACATCGACAACGACGGTGATCTTGACTTCATCGTGGGTGGCAAAAAGCAGCCGAATCGCCTTATTCGCAACAATTATTGGGGAGATAACCATTGGCTCAAGCTCAATTTGATCACATCGAACGGACAGATTGGCGCATTCGGGGCGAAGGTGTTTGTCTATGCAGACAGCGAGCAAAAAACAATGATCGGAATGCGTGAGGCGCGGTCAAATACGGGCTATTTGGCGCAAGATGATCCGATATTGCACATCGGGCTGGGACAGTATTCGCAGGTGACGGTCAAGGTGATATTTGTGGATGGTCAAACGATTGTGAAGGAGGTTTCGGCCGATCAGACGATCACGATTGACGGCCGTCCCCGTTGGTAAGCAGGTGTGATAACAGATAAGGAATACACAAAAGTATTTAGCTGGCTCGGTGCTTCGATAGCGGTGGCGTTGATGGTCGGGTCTGCACTCGGTCGTTTTGCTGTGTGTGTGGCGTGGTGCGCCCCCACGCATGATCTCAACCAATTGCCAAAAAACCCCCGCTTTCCCTTTGCGAATCTGCCATTTTAGGCTATACCTTGACCATTATTTAATCATATCGCAAACAGGAGCAATACATCGTGGCCAAAAAGACAGCAGTTGCTAAACAGCAAAAAGGATTTGAAGAAACGCTTTGGGACACCGCCAACAAGTTGCGGGGCAAGGTGGAGTCGTCCGAGTACAAGCACATCGTGTTGAGCCTTATCTTCCTGAAATTTATTTCGGACAAATTTGAGAAACAGCGGCAAAAGATGATCGATGCGGGGCAAGAAGCATTTATCGAGATGATCCCGTTTTACACCAGAGACAATGTGTTTTATCTGGTGGAGACGGCGCGGTGGTCTTACATTCAGCAAAACAGCAAACAAACAGATATTGCGCTTAAAGTGGATGCGGCACTGCACGACATCGAAAAGAGCAACCCATCGCTCAAGGGCGCGTTGCCAGATGGGTATTTCTCCCGCTTGCAGCTCGATGCGACTAAATTAGCGTCTTTGATCGACACAGTGGACAACATCGACACGATAGCGGATGAGTCGGAGGATGTGGTCGGCCGTGTTTACGAATACTTTCTCGGTAAGTTTGCAGCGACAGAAGGGAAGGGGGGTGGCGAATTTTACACGCCCAAGTCGATTGTCAACTTGATCGCGCAGATGATCGAGCCGTACAAAGGGATTATCTATGACCCGTGCTGTGGGTCGGGCGGGATGTTTGTGCAGTCGCTCAAATTTGTCCGCGCACACGGCGGGAACAGCAAAGATGTGTCTGTCTACGGGCAGGAGTACACGGCCACGACGTACAAATTAGCCAAGATGAATTTGGCGGTACGCAGTATTTCGGCCAACTTGGGGGCAGTCCCGGCCGATACCTTCTTTAACGACCAACACCCCGACCTGAAAGCGGATTACATCATGGCCAACCCGCCGTTTAACCTGAAACAGTGGCGGGGGAAAGAGGAGCTGACGAAAGACCCGCGCTGGAGTGGCTACCCAACCCCGCCCACAGGGAACGCCAACTACGCATGGATTTTGCACATGGTGTCGAAGCTGTCCCAGAATGGGGTGGCGGGCTTTGTGTTAGCCAATGGATCGATGTCCACCAGCACGAAAGGGGAGGGGGAGATTCGGCAACAGTTGGTCGAGAACGATTTGGTCGATTGCATGATCGCGCTACCGGGGCAACTGTTTTTTACGACACAGATACCGGTCTGTGTGTGGATATTGAGCCGGAATAAACGGGGGGATGAGGCAAACGGCAGACGCAACCGGCAAGGGGAAACGTTGTTCATTGATGCCCGCAACATAGGGACGATGATCAGCCGCACCCAAAAAGAGCTGACCGACGATGATCTTGCCCACATTGCGGAGACGTACCGTGCATGGAAGGGGAGTGAGGCGACGTATGAAGATGTGGCGGGGTACTGCAAATCGGCGACGGTAGCCGATATGGTGAAGCATGATTATGTGTTGACACCGGGGCGATATGTGGGCGTTGCGCCGTTGCCGGATGATGGCATTCCGTTTGAAACGAAGATGATCGCATTGAGCCAAACGCTGTACGCACAGATGGCAGAAGCGACCCAACTGGACGCGCAAATTCGGACGAACTTGGAGGGCTTGGGTTATGGTGAGTAAATGGGGAACTGTTCAGCTTAAAAATTCTTGCTCGAAAATTGGGAGTGGTGCAACGCCAAAAGGCGGTAGTAGTGTTTATCTATCAGAAGGTGAATTTACTTTAATTCGCAGTCAAAATGTCCGCAACAATTTTTTTGACCATAATGGGTTGGTTTTTATTGAACAGCATCATGCCGAGAAATTATCAAATGTCGCAATCCAAGCCAATGATATTCTGTTGAATATTACAGGGGACTCTGTTGCTCGTTGTTGTCAGGTTGATCCAGATGTTTTACCAGCAAGAGTTAATCAACACGTTTCAATTATTCGACCAATAGACACTATTTTAGATGCGGAATTTCTTAAATACTATCTAGTCTCACCTCTCATGCAACGCCAAATGCTATCAATGGCAGGAGTTGGGGCTACTCGAAATGCTCTTACAAAAGGAATGATAGAAGGTTTGGAAATGCCAAAACCTCCACTACCAGAGCAGAAGGCGATAGCGCATGTGTTGGGGGTGTTGGATGATAAGATTGCGTTGAATCGGCAGATGAACGCCACGCTGGAGGGGATGGCGCAGGCGTTGTTCAAGAGTTGGTTTGTCGATTTTGACCCGGTGATTGACAATGCGCTGGTTGCGGGCAACTCGATCCCTGAGCCGTTCGCAGAACGTGCGGAAACCCGCCGTCAAGCGTTGGCTGATGGGACGGCAGATCGCGTGACCGCTTCCCACTTCCCGGCCGCCTTCCACTTCACCGAAGAACTCGGCTACATCCCCCAAGGCTGGGAAATTAGCACCATCAATGACACAACCCAAACTATTATCGATCACCGAGGCAAGACTCCAAAAAAACTCAAATCAGAATGGGTTGAGTCTGGATTCCTCGCTATATCTGCAAAAAACATCAAAAATAACAAGTTGGTAAGACGCGATACGATACGATATGTCGATTTAGATTTATATAACAAATGGATGTCCATAAAATTACAAAAAGAGGATGTCTTAATGACCTCTGAAGCACCTATGGGTGAAACACTACTTCTTACAAGGTCATTTGAATGGGTACTCAGCCAACGGTTGTTCGCATTAAGAGCCAATAGAAAAATCTGTGGGTATTATCTTTATCATTGGCTAAATACGCATATTGCCAAAGCCGATCTTGACGGACGTGCATCAGGTACAACAGTACAAGGTGTAAGACAAACGGAATTACGAAAAGTCAAAGTGCTGGTTGCTACTAAGACCTGCATTGATTTATTTGCGTCTATTCTAGAAAATTTATACCAACGAAAACACATAATTGATGTCAATATTACAGACTTAACAAAACTCCGCGACACGCTTCTGCCAAAATTGATTTCAGGGGAAGTGCGCCTGACCGATGCCCAAGCTATCGTACAGGAGGCGACTGCATGAAATTTACCGAAGCGAGGCTGGAAGCGGCCGTTATCCAACTGCTGACAGAGCAAGGGTACACCCACCTGACCGGGGAACAGATTGAGCGCACGCCGCATGAAGTGCTGCTCAAAGCAGATTTGCGGGCATATCTCACCGCTCGGTACGCCTCCGACGGGATCACCGAGCGCGAAATCGACACGATCATCCGCAAATTAGAGGCGTACCCATCAGCAGATTTATACAACAGCAACCGTGCGATCCACACGCTTATCGCCAACGGCTTCCAACTGCCCCGCGAAGACCGCACCCAGCCCGATCTGTTCATCGAACTGCTCGACACTCGCGCCCTCGCCCCGTATCATCGGCCGCAACTGACAGAACGGCCGCTCATCGTCGCCGGAAATCCCACGCCCCCCGCAGACGACCACAACATCTACAAAATCGTCAACCAACTTGAGATCACCGGCAATCACAAACGGATACCGGACGGCATTTTGTACATCAATGGGTTGCCCCTCGTCGTCTTTGAATTCAAGTCGGCGATTCGTGAAAACGTCACCCTCGAAGAAGCGCACACGCAACTAACGGTGCGGTACAAGCGAGACATCCCCGACCTGTTCAAATACACCGCCTTTTGCATCATCAGCGATGGGGTCAACAATCGGGCAGGCACACTGTACTCTGCGTATGAATTTTTCTACGCATGGCGGCAAATCGACGGGAGCGACGACGAAAAAGATGGCATCGACAGCTTGGAAACGATGATTCACGGCTTGTTTAACCCCGTCCGTCTGCTCGATGTGATCCGCAACTTCGTCTACTTCCCCGACACCTCACGGGAAGAGCTGAAAATTTTGTGTCGCTACCCGCAGTATTACGCCACGACGATGCTGTACCGGAACATTGTGATCCATCAACGGCCGGATGGCGACGGCAAGGGCGGTACATACTTCGGCACAACGGGATGCGGCAAAAGCTACACGATGCTCTTTCTCACCCGCCTGCTGATGAAGAGTCAGGCGATGGCCAGTCCGACGATTGTGCTGATCACCGACCGTACCGACCTCGACACCCAACTGTCGAAACAGTTCACCAACGCGAAAGCGTACATCGGGGATGCGCTCGTCGAATCGATCAAAAGTCGGGACGATTTGCGGGAGAAGTTGCACGGCCGGAATGCGGGTGGCGTGTTTCTGACCACCATCCACAAATTCACCGAAGATGCCCAACTGCTAACGGCGCGTGATAACGTCATCTGCATCTCAGACGAAGCGCACCGTTCCCAAATCAACCTCGATCAAAAGGTGAAAGTGACAGCGCAGGGGGTGCAAACAACCTACGGATTCGCCTACTATCTGCACCAATCGTTGCCCAACGCCACCTACGTCGGCTTCACCGGTACGCCCATCGACGCAACGCTCGACGTGTTCGGGGATGTTGTCGATGCGTACACGATGTCGGAGTCGGTCAAAGATGGCATCACCGTGCCACTCGTCTATGAAGGGCGGGCGGCGAAAGTATTACTTGACAGCGACGAATTGCAAAAGATCGAGACGTATTACGCCCAATGTGCCGAGCAAGGCGCGACTGAGTACGCGATTGAGCAAAGCAAAAAAGCGAACATCAGCATGAACCGCATCTTGGGCGATCCAGATCGGCTGGCCGCGCTGGCGGCCGATTTTGTCGCCCATTACGAAACGCGCATTGCGGAAGCAACCACTGTGGCAGGCAAAGCGATGTTTGTCTGTAGCAGTCGGCTGATCGCGTATGCGTTTTACCAGCAACTCCTCGCCATTCGTCCTGAGTGGGGGGAGATCAAACCCCATGCGGATGAAGATGTGTTGAGCGATGAGGAGTTGGAGGAAGTACGGCCGAGTGAGCGCGTCAAGCTGGTGATGACACGGGGCAAAGATGATCCAGAGCAACTATACAAACTGGTCGGGAGCAAACAGGATCAAACGGAGTTGGCCAAACAGTTCAAACAGCAAAAATCGAACTTCAAAATCGCCATCGTCGTCGATATGTGGCTGACCGGGTTTGACGTTCCCTTTTTGGATACCGTCTACATCGACAAACCGATCCGTCAACACAATCTGATTCAAACCATCTCACGCGCCAATCGCCGCTTTCAGGGCAAGCACAAAGGGTTGATCGTCGATTACATCGGCATCCGTAAACAGATGGATTTAGCGTTGGCCAAGTACGCGCAGTCACAAGGGAAAAGCGTCGAAGACATCGAAGTGTCAATTATCGTCGTGCGCGATCATCTTGAGATGTTGCAGAAGATATTCCACACGTTTGATGACACGCCATACTACACGGGGGATGCGCTGGCACAGTTGAATTGTTTGAATGGGGCGGCCGAGTTCGTCCAACGCACCGAGCAACTGGAAAAACGGTTCATGGGGATCACCAAACGGCTCAAAGCGGCGTATGATATTTGTGTCGGCACAGACAAATTTACCCAAGCAGAACGGGACGCGGTTCACTTTTATATGGCCGTGCGCTCCATCGTCTACAAATATACCAAAGGGGACGCACCCGATGTTGCCCAAATGAACCGCAAAGTTCAGCAAATGCTAGAGGACGCGCTCAGTAGCACCGGTGTCGAAGAGCTATTCGCCATCAATGAGGACGAAGCCGGAGAAATCGACCTTTTTTCTGATGATTACTTAAAACGGCTGCTCAAAATCAAACTACCCAACACAAAAATAAAGCTGTTGCAAAAGTTGCTGGCTCAAGCGATTGACCAATACAAGCAAGTCAACCGCCTGAAAGGGGTCGAGTTCGCCAAACAGTTCCAATCTCTTGTCCAGCGATACAACGAACGGGATGAATCGGTCATTCACGATAGCTCCATCCTCAACGACATGATCGACGATTTGACCAACATGGTCACAAACATCCAAAAACAGATGACAGCGCATGAGGAGATGGGGCTTGATTTTGAGGAAAAGGCGTTTTACGACATTCTCAAAGCGATGTGCATCAAATACAACTTCACCTACCCTGAAGACAAACTGCGGGTGCTGGCTCCGTTGGTGAAAGCGTTGGTCGATCAACAGCGACAATATCCCGATTGGCACAACCGACAAGATATTCGGGCGGCGTTACAGGTCGATTTGATTATGTTGCTCCATGAGCATGGGTATCCGCCTGTGGCACAGGATGATGTGTATCAAGCGGTGATCGAGCAAGCCGAAAATTTCAAGAAATATCAAAAATGATGACAGTGACTCTATGGAAAAATAGGAGGGGTTTGATGAACGAGGCTTGAATGAAATGCAATGGAACTAACGATAAAGCGAGACCAAACAGACATACGACGCAACGCATCGTATGTCTCTAAAATATCAGCTATAACTGAACCACTTTCACTTTGACAACGGCCGGCATTGCCCAAATCTGATCGATCACGCTGTCGGGCGGCATCGTGTCCAGGTTGAGAACGCATAACGCTTCGCCGCCCGGTTCGGTGCGCCCCATGCGCCACTCGGCGATGTTGACATTGTTTTCTGACATCAACATGCCGATTTGCCCGACGACACCGGGACGATCCCAGTTCCGCATGAGCAACATAATGCCTTCTGGGGTCGCTTCTAGCTGGTAGCGACTCCATTGCACGATGCGCGGATATTTGCCAGCGACGACAACCCCGGCGATCATGTGCATCTCATCGGCCGCTTTGCCCTCACCCCAATACACCTTACAGGCGATCATGTTCGGGTACTCAGCATCGCACAGGCCGCGCACTTGCTTCGTTTTAATGCCTAGCTTGTCAGCCAGCATCGGAGCGTTGATGTAGTTCGCATCTTCAGCACGATCTTCGATCATGCCGTGCAGAATGGAAGCCGCAATCGGCCGTACCATCGTGGCAATCTCTGCGCCGCGCACCTCGATTTCGATGTGCGTAATATCTTCAGTCGCAATGTTCCGTTGAAGTTGCCCCAGCTTATAAGCCAACGCCATGTATGGCTGGATGGCGGCAAAACTGGGGCCTGCATCAAAAGGGAGATTCACCGCGTTCCGAACATCATCGCCACGCAAACAATCGATCACCTGATTCGCAACCATTTTGCCCACGTTCGACTGCGCTTCCACGCTGCTTGCACCCAAATGGGGTGTGTGCGTCACTTTTTCGTGGCCGATCAATGGGTTGCCTTCTGGCGGCTCGCTCTGGAATACGTCTAATGACGCTGCGGCCAGTTTGCCGCTATCCAAACCAGCCAGCAAGGCGGTTTCGTCGATCAATTTACCACGTGCCACATTGATGATGATCGCGCCGTCTTTCATCTGGGCAATCGCGTCAGCATTGATCATGTTGGTGGTATCGGCCGTCACGGCCGTATGCAAGGTGATGTAGTCGCTCTGGGCATAAATGTCATCCAGATTGACCAATGTCACGCCTAGCAGCTTCGCTTTGTCTTCGCTCACGTAAGGATCGTAGGCGACCACTTCCATGCCGAAACCAAGCGCACGCTGCGCCACGAGTGTGCCGATTTTGCCGAGACCGATGATGCCGAGCGTTTTTGTGTATAGCTCTGACCCCATATACTTTTTGCGATCCCATGCGCCGCCAGCAAGCGACATGTGGGCGTGTGCCGTGTGACGGCTTACAGCCAGCATCATCGCCATCGTTTGCTCGGCCGTTGCCATCGCGTTTGCGCCCGGTGTATTCATCACCACCACGCCCGCTTTTGTGGCTGCGTCCAGATCGACGTTATCGACCCCTGCGCCAGCCCGGCCGATGCACTTCAATTTCGTTGCGGCCGCGATCATGTCCGCGTCCGGCCGTGTGCCACTCCGCACAATCCATGCGTCGTAATCGGGTACGGCCGCGATAATTTCATCTTTGCTCATGCCCGGTGTCATCACGTATTCGATGTCTGCGGCCGCATCCAGAATATCGAGACCAGCCTGACCGAGTTTGTCACTGATTAGAACCTTGTACATTAGTTATTAATCCTTTTTGTTTTTTTGAAGAACTTTTGCTTGATTTCTTTTTAATGTCAACTTATGGATATTGTATCGTTTTAATGATTTGATCAAATGCGGCACGTGTTCTGTCATTAGGACCTACTAATGGCAAGAAATTAATGATCGCAAGGTATTCGTCAGACAAGTCCAAAACAACTCCCTCTTGTACAAATTCGTAGACGCTCTCTCCGTTTTTGTAAAAAAGGGCGTTCCAATCATTCAACTTCGATTCTGTTACTGTTACATTTGAACCAATTGTACCAACCGTACCGACCGGCAGTGGGTAGCTATGCAAGTCTATCCACTCCGCCCCCATTGTAGCTTGATTTTTTGAAGAGATTACTAGACCCATATTGCTGACAAAAAAAGTGTGATCATCCATGTCTGAAACGAGTTGGTCGGAATAAAATGGAGCAAACCTGATTTCTAACACACAATCTGGCTTATAAAAACATTCTTCCCCTGTTCTTGCGGAAGAAATTGAATACGTGTCAAGTAATTCAAATTGTAGTTTTTGTTCTCCCAAACTAAGTTCAACCACGTTCACCCCTTCTTTTGTCTCTACTGTAATTGTAACTGGGATTGGTGTAGATAGCG
>CALECP010000013.1 GCA_937949915.1 uncultured Anaerolineae bacterium | reverse complement strand
AGCGATTTGGGTGGCCAGTGTCGTAGACGCATTTGCGTTGTCATACACTTCCATTTCCAAAACGATACAATCTTGCGAGTCGTTGAACTCAGCAACAACCCCTTCTTGCGCTACGATTTGGTCTTCTGTCGTACCTGTTCCCAAGCCGATAAACCAACGCAATGTCACAGCGTCGCCGCCGCAATCGAAGGTCGCGCCACTACCGCCGGCTGCAACGGGCATTTCTTCCCCGCCTTCGGTGGCTGGCATCTCGCCGCCCTCAAAAATCTCGTCCAAGTTAGCCAACATCTCGTCGATACCAGCTTGTACATCGAAGTCTGGGTCGTTGAGCAATTTCTCTTGGAAGGATGCTACAGCGTCACGCGCTACGATTTCGTTTGGCATTCCGGCTTCATGGCTTGGAATGTCTGAGTACGCTTGGCTCTCGATCACGATGTCCCAGTTGACATCTTCGTAATCTGCACCCAACTTCTCGAAGTAACCATCACGCAAGCTGTTCTTACCTGGCATACCACCGTAGGCAACTGTCAGGTCATCGGCCGCTTCGCCAGTCAAATAGACCAGTGCTTCCAACGCTGCTTCATGATTTTCTGATGCTTCCAACACACTGAATGTGTCTGCATGGAGCTTCGCACTTGGGCCATTCGTGCCTTCTGGCACAACACCAATCGTCCAGCTTTCTGCTGGCAATTCACCCAAACAGCAGGTGTACCACAAATGGTTGTAGTTCATCGCCATATTGCCGCTAGAGAACCAGTTGCCCTCTGCCAACAATGCGCTGTCACCGTATGCTTGTGATGGATAGAAATGGTCTACCCAAATCGCATCGTGATACCACTGTGCTGCTTCTGCCCATGCGTCTGAAATAGCCGCATTGCCGTCTGAATCGACGAACATGCCCGCTTCAAACATCGTGAACATACCACGCACGTCTGTCCATTGAGCGCCAAAGCCAAATTGGACAATCGCTTCTGGATCAAAATCATCGCTGGTGGCATCGTTACCGTTCTCATCAACTGTGAGCAGCATAGAGATTTCACGCAATGTATCCAAGTTCCACGGTACTTCTTCACCGTCCAACATATACGGTGCGCCGAACTCTTCTGGTGGATATGCCAAACCAGCTTCGTCAAACAACTCTGTGTTCACCCACATAAATGTTGGGAAAACAGCCAATGGGATACCGACTTGACCAACGCCTTCTACATCATAGAAGTCAACGAGAACGTCATCGAAGTCGCTCAGGTCTACGTCGCTCCATCCATCAACCGTCTTGAGGTCGAGAATTGCGTCTGTGAACGCGGCGCGTCCTGCAATACCAACTGGGCCGATGATGTCTGGCGCGTTGCCAGCAGCGATTTGCGTCGCCAATGTCGTTGAAGCATTCGCATTGTCATACACTTCCATTTCAAGCGTAATGCACTCTTGCGAACTGTTGAACTCTTCAACAACACCTTCTTGTACAGCGATTTGGTCTTCAGTTGTGCCTGTTCCTAGGCCGATGAACCAGCGCAAAGTGACAGGATCGCAAGCACCGTCGGTCGCTGCTGCGGCCGCTTCTGCTTCTGCTGTCGCTTCTGCGTTCGCTGCTTCTTCTGCTTCTGCATCGGCCGCTTCTTGCGCTTCTTTTGTTGCTTCATCATTAGCAGCATCTTCTGCCGCTTCTGCTTCTGCTGTTGCATCTGTGTCTACATCATCGCCCGTTTCGGCCGGGGCTTCCGTAGGATCAGGATCGTCACCACCATTATCGGTACCACAGGCAACGAGAGCGAGACTCATAATCATTAGTAACATGAATAACCATGTCAGGTGTTTCTTTTGCATTCTTTTCTTACTCCTTAGTAATTGAGTTAACAAGGTTTATGTTGTGGCATTTTTTTGATTTATGCCACACAAAGTTTACGGTTTTATGAATGTGTGTTCTGTTACTGTTATCTTTTTTCATCAAATTTTTGCGCTATGAGTGCAGACTCTACGCCTCCCTTCTTCAGGTTGCTGGCGAGGCAATCATCACGCCAAACCCGATGAAATCAGTCGTGTGCAAACTCGCTTTCTAAATGACGCTCAACCGCCTGTGCCACCACAGGACGAACGAACAATCAACTCGGTTGGTAACGCCAAACGGCGAGGCGGTGTTGCACCGCTTTCCAGAATATCCAGCAATGTCTCAACAGCCATTGCACCTGTACGACGAACAGCTTGTCGCACAGTTGTTAAGGGTGGTTTTGCGTGCATGGCTGCTGGAATATCATCAAAGCTAACCATTGCTATGTCATGGGGAACACTGCATCCATTTTCGCTCAATGCGCGCAGTGCGCCAAGTGCCATCCCGTCGGATGAAACAAAAACAGCATCTACTTCTTGTTCAATAAGCTGGTTCATCGCCTGAAACCCACTGAACTCTGTATAGTCGCCATTGATAATCAGCGTCTCATCTACGCGGTGACCTCTGGAGCGCAAAGCACGTTTATAGCCATCTAAGCGGTCGATTGCACCGCGATTTTTTAGATCGCCAGCAATCGCGCCGATACGCTTGTATCCGAGACGGATCAGGTAATTGACGGCCGATTGCGCCCCCGTTACGTTATCAACATCAATGAAGCTAACGCGAGGGTCTTCGTGACGGCCGACCAAAACAAACGGAATGTTACTTTCAATTAATTGGGGAACGAGCGGATCGTCTACATGCGTCCCAGAAACGATCAATCCATCGACAAGCTGGTTGCGAATAATGCGCGGGGATAACTTCTCTTCATCTGAATGGTTATGAAATAGGAAGAGCGTCAATGTTTGGTCGTAATCATTGGTTGCTTGCGTAACCCCCTGAATCAGCAAAGGAAAATAAGGATCAGTAAATAATGATTGTGCCGGTTCAGCAATGACCAAACCGATCACATTCGCACGTTGCCCAGCCAGTGAACGAGCGGCCGCATTCGGTTGGTATCCCGTCTCTTCTATAACACCCAAAACGCGCTTCCGCACGTTGGGGCTAACGCTCTCATGGTTGCGAACAACACGTGAAACGGTCGAGCGAGAAACACCCGATAATTCTGCGATTTTTTCTAAGGTCAACTTAGACATACAGATTTCCCGATTACAATGATCTGTGCAATTTTTGTCAATTCAACCGACTTATAGCTGATTTTCCACATTCTCTGTCTTCACTATCGCTTGGGAAAATGGTCTTTCCAGTTGGGAGCGATCCCATTTTCTCCCAAGAAATGTATCAGATGATGATTTGACTGTCAAGGTGACTAGCCAAGTTGCACAATCTCATTTGTGACAAGTATACAATAAATAAGATCAGGTTACAAAGTCGAATTTATCAACAATCACAAAGCCCCCTTTCTTACAAAGAATTTGTGTATTTTTCACAAATCCGAGGAGGAATCAGACAGAAATAACTTCTCATGCAGAAAACACAAACCGCGGAGTTGTGTTCTTTCACTGGTTCGCCCTTTCATATAAACAGCGTATGTCACGCCCCTATTCCGCAAAAAACATACGCAACATGGCCGTGATATAAACGCGCTCATTTGGGAGATGTTCATCAATGGGGATTTTGTTCATATCTGTCCCACCACGTTACAATGTAACGACTTCGTATAAAAGGTTAACCTTCTACATATAAGCACCGAAAGTACCCATATAGATGTGTGGTGCAATCACTGACAATCTATTCAATTCTTGAGAAGCGAACGAGAGAAAGCATGAAAAAATTAAAATACCTCCCTTTGATCATTGTTCTGCTGATGCTTGCACCAGCAACCCAAGCACAAACGTCGTACAACTACGGCGAATTGCTGCAAAAAGCGGTCTATTTTTATGATACCCAACGCTCTGGCGTACTGCCCACACGCGGGAATGCGCCCGGACAAAATCGCGTCGAATGGCGCGGCGATAGTGCCGTCAATGACGGTGCTGATGTAGGGGTTGACCTCTCAGGCGGTTTTTATGATGCAGGCGATCATGTCAAGTGGGGCTTGCCGTTGGCGTACAGCCTGACGATGATGGCGTGGGGCGCAGACGAATTTGAGCAGGGATACACCGATAGCGGTCAACTGGCGTACATGCTCGATAACATTCGCTGGGGTACTGACTATCTATTGAAAGCGCACACCGCGCCCAACGAACTATGGGTGCAGGTGGGCAAGGCGGGCCCCGGCAGCGTGGACAATGATCACAGCGAGTGGCTCTCGTCTGAAGTGATCCAAGTCGGCCGCCCCTCATTCAAAATCGACACAACTTGCCCCGGTAGCGATGTCGCGGCCGAAACGGCCGCCGCCCTCGCGGCCGCGTCCATTGTGTTCGCCGATAGCGACCCCGCCTATGCGGCCGAACTGATCACCCACGCCCAGCAACTGTACACATTTGCCGACACCTATCGCGCCGCCTACTCCGATCATGCCGCTCCGGCCGGAAATTGCCTGCCCACCGATCACATCGAAGATTATTATTTTTCATGGGGTGGCTATCAGGACGAATTGGTATGGGGCGCAATTTGGCTCTACCGGGCAACGGGTGACAGTGCGTACCTGACGAAAGCAGAAACGGAATATGGCATCATGGGCGGCATCGGTGGTGGCTGGACACACGACTGGGCTGGCAAATCTTATGGCGCAGCCCTGCTACTGGCACAAGCGACCAACGATGCACAATATCAAACAGGGATGGAAGCGTATCTCGATTGGTGGCTGCCCGGTGGCGGTGTCACCTACAC
>CALECP010000012.1 GCA_937949915.1 uncultured Anaerolineae bacterium | reverse complement strand
CAATATGGTCGATGTGATGCAGGCGTTTGTCGATATTGAGTTTAAGGGGCCGCTACGGCCGGATCACGGCCGCATGATTTGGGGCGAAACAGGCATTCCCGGCTACGGTTTGTATGATCGGGCGTTGGGCGCAAATTATCTGCTAGGCTTATGGCACGGTCTGAGAAACAGTAACCCGACCGGATAAAACAAGATGACACAACCGATTCGTAAATTGACACTCTCTGGTACACCGTATGAAATCGGTTTCGCACATGGCGCAGCGTATCGTGATCTAATTCGTGCCTACGCGGCCGAACGGCTGCACCTCGTCTGTGATGGCTCATGGACAGCACGGCCGACCACACCCGCACACGTCCTCCAAATCGCAGAAGCGTGTTTGCCAGCCCACGCCGCCTACGCCCCCGATCTATATGAAGAGTGGCAGGGCATGGCGGCCGCCACTGATCTCTCGTTGGCCGAACTGCTCATCGTCGGCGGCTTCACCGATTTTGTCGATACCGTCTATAACTTGCTCGGCCGCCAATCCGCCCCGGCCGATAACTGCACCGCCTTCCTCGTGCCAGACAGCACGGCCGACGGTGCGGGCTTCTTCGGGCAAACGTGGGACATGCACGCCTCGGCCGCACCCTACGTCATTTTGCTCGATGTCCGGCCGGACACAGGCGCAAAATCGTTGATCTTCACCACCACCGGCTGCGTCGGGCAAATCGGCATGAACGAACACGGCGTTGCCATCGGCATCAATAATTTGCTCGGTGCAGACGGACAGATCGGCGTGACATGGAATTTTGTGGTACGCAAAGCGTTGCAGCAAACAAACGCGGCCGACGCACTCGCCTGTGTTCTCGATGCGAAATTAGCAGGCGCGCACAACTATTTGATCATGGACAAAACGGGGGCAGGCTACAACGTCGAAGCGATGTCTACCGTACAAGCCGTCACCCCATTGGCGGCCGAGCCAATCGTCCACACCAACCATTGTCTTGTGCCGCGCACATTAGCCGCCGCCCAACCGCGCCCGGCCGATCTGCAACTTAGTTCGCGCAACCGACTTGCTGACGCAAACGGCCGCCTGACCAAACGGCCGATCACCATCGGCCAACTGAAAGCATTGACCCGCGACGAAAACAGCATCTGCCACTACGCCGATCCCGTGCGCCACACTCTCACCTGCGGCGCGGTCATCATGCGGCCGCGCACCCAAGAGCTATGGGCGGTGGCTGGACTCCCATCGGAAAACGAATACGCTCATTTTGTTGTTTCCTCCAACACGTACTAAAAGCTATTTCTACAATTGGCGCACAGATTTAACCGATAGGACGGATTAAGATGAAAATAAATCGGTGAATATCTGTATTTTCCGTTAAATCCGTGCGCTCATTTCTTATTCCTATGCAGTTTGTCGTCACCTTTCCAAACTTATGGGTAAAACTTAGCCCTTTGGGAGGGGTTAGGGAAGGGAAACCACGCAAAATCCAAAAGAGCCAATATGGTTTGTTTGCGACCGACTGATTGACTGACAAGCTGAACAACTGAAAAACCGTAGCGACATATATCATACAAATGGAAAGTGGTGTATGTGTGTGCTACGATATGGTCAATTGAATACAAACCTTCGGGGCAGGGCGTAATTCCCGACCGGCAGTTAAAGTCTGCGAGTAGACAGCGTGATCATAACAAAGTCTACACGAAACGATGTAATTTCGTTACCGACAGTATAGTCTGGATAGGAGAAGGTGAACAAAACGCATGGCGGTTGTCATGTGTCGATTGTTCATTGCGTCCCGGAACATGGCTTCCGGGATGTTTGATCAAACAGCTTTTAGCTGTCTGATTGCCTATGCTCGCCTCGGATTGTTCCGGGGCGTTTTGTATTAATGATGACAGATAATGACGGATACGATACACGAACAGCACATGCGCCACGCCCTAACATTGGCGCAACAGGCAGCAGGGCGCACCAGCCCCAACCCACTGGTGGGTGCTGTGATCGTGCGCGACGGCGTGGTGGTGGGTGCAGGCTATCACACACGCGCTGGGCAACCTCATGCAGAGATCGAGGCGTTGCGGCAAGCGGCCGCACAGGCACGGGGCGCGACAGTGTATGTGACACTAGAGCCATGCGCCCACCACGGCCGCACACCGCCATGCGCGGCCGCCCTCATCGAAGCGGGGGTGGCGCGGGTGCATTACGCGGTGCGCGATCCCAACCCGGCCGTGAACGGACAAGGAGACGCGCTGCTACAGGCGGCCGGAATCAGCGTCCATCATGGGCTGTGTGCGGATGAGGCGATGGCGATCAATCGGCCGTTCTTCAAGCACGTGCAGACCGGGCTGCCATTTGTGACCGCCAAGTTTGGGATGTCGCTCGACGGCAAAATAGCGACCCACACCGGGGATGCACAATGGATTACAAACGGCCGCTCTCGCCAGCAAGGGCATCGTCTCCGCAATGTGAGCGACGCGATTTTGGTGGGCGTGAACACCGTTTTGGCAGACGACTGCCGTTTGACGACGCGGCTCGATGATGCGACGGCCGACACGCAGCACCCGGTACGGATCGTGGTCGATAGCACCGGGCGCACCCCGCTGACGGCCGCTATTGTGCAGCCCACCCTGCCGGGACAGACGATCTTGGCGACGACAGAACGCAGTGCGGCCGACTATCGGCAGCAGATGCAGGCGCAAGGGGTGACAGTGTGGGTGCTGCCGACTGACCCCGGGCAAAACGGCCGGGTTGATCTGCTGGCATTGCTCGAAATGATCGGCCTGCACGACATGCTGACGCTGATGGTAGAAGGCGGCGGCACGTTGCTGGGCGCACTGCTGGCGCACAAACAGATCGACCGGGTGTGGGCGTTTATCGCGCCCAAAATCATCGGCGGCACGGCCGCGCCAACACCGTTCGGCGGCACAGGTTTTACCCATTTGCGCGATGCGCTGCAACTGACCCACATTGAAACAACCAACCTAGACGGCGACATTTGGCTACAGGCTGATGTGCGCCAGAGCAGTTAAAAATTATGTTTACAGGAATTATCGAAGAAATAGGCACAATCCGCGCCATCGAACAAGCTGACGACGCTTGGACAATGGTGATCGCGGCCGATATTGTTCTCGGCGGCGCGAAATTAGGCGATAGCATCGCGGTCAATGGCACATGCCTGACGGTGACTGAATTGGTAGACGATACGTTCAAAGTGGGGATGGCCCCTGAAACGATGCGACGGACTAATTTGGGCGATCTTGTCGTAGGCAGCCCGGTCAATCTGGAGCGGTCGATGCCTGCGAACGGCCGCTTTGATGGCCACATGGTGCAGGGTCATGTCGATACGACGGGGACGATTCGCGCTTTGCGGCCGGAGGGCGATTCGCTGTGGGTAACAGTCGCTGCGCCCCCTGCCATCATGCGCTATGTGGTGCAAAAAGGGTACATTGCGGTCGATGGTACGAGCCTGACGGTGGTCGATGTTTTGGATGATGCGTTTACGTTTATGCTGGTGGCGTACACACAGCAACATATCATCATTCCTAAGAAATCGGCCGGTGAGCGCGTCAATCTTGAAGCGGACATTTACGCGAAATATGTAGAAAAATTTATCGCGGAGGACAGCGCATGAGTTTGGCAAAAATCGAGGACGCGATCAAGGCGTTTCAGCAAGGCAAAATGGTGATCATCGTCGATGATGAAGACCGCGAAAACGAAGGTGATTTGGTGGTCGCGGCCGATTTTGCGACCCCGGCCGCCATTAATTTCATGGCGCGGCAGGGGTGCGGATTGATCTGCACACCGATGACGCGCACACGGTTGGCTGAATTGGGCTTGCCCTTTATGGTGGCCCCAGAACACAATCAGTCGGGCTTCGGCACACCGTTCACTGTGTCAGTCGAGGCGAAGGCGGGGGTGACGACCGGCATTTCGGCGCAAGATCGCGCTCACACGGTGGCGACGCTGATCGATCCCACTAGCACGGCGGCCGACATTGTGACACCCGGGCATACATTCCCGTTGCAGGCGCATGATAATGGCGTTCTCGGCCGACGTGGCCAGACAGAGGCTTCAGTTGATTTGGCGCGATTGGCGGGACTGACTCCGGCGGCCGTGATTTGCGAAATTTTGCACGAAGATGGCACGATGAAGCGCTTGCCCCAATTAGAAACCTACGCCGAAAAGCACGATTTGTTGATCATTTCAGTCGATGATTTGGCGGCGTATCGCAGAAGGACAGAGAGTCAGACAACATTTGTGGCAGAGTCGATTTTGCCGACGGCGTTTGGTGATTTCCGGGCGGCCGTGTATCGGGATGAGGCAAATGACAAAGAGCATGTTGCGCTGATAGCGGGTGAGCTGGATGATGCGCCGTTGGTGCGCTTGCATTCGGAATGCTTAACGGGCGATGCGTTTGGGTCGGCGCGGTGTGATTGTGGGCCGCAGCTTCATGCAGCACAGGCGATGGTGACGGCCGACAATGGGATCATTCTCTACTTGCGCCAAGAGGGGCGCGGCATCGGTCTAGCGAATAAGATCAAGGCGTATGCGCTGCAAGATGAAGGGTACGATACGGTGGAGGCGAATCATAAGTTGGGCTTTGCGGCCGATCTTCGCAATTATGAGGCGGCGGCCGATATGTTGCATCATCTGGGGATCAGTCGCGTGCGCTTGCTGACCAATAATCCAGCCAAAATCGCGGGGCTAGAGCAGCACGGCATCACGGTTGTCGAGCGTGTCCCGCTCATCGTGCAACACAATCCAAATAACCGCGATTACCTGAACACAAAGCGGGAAAAAATGGAACACATACTGCCCCATTTGAATGGCGTTGCTCATTCTTAGGGCTATTTTAGGAAGACAACGATTATGGCAACAACATTTGAAGGCAAATACATGGGAACAGGCATGAAGTTTGGGGTGGTGATCGGCCGTTTCAACGATGCAATAGGTAAGGAACTGCTGGCGGGAATGGAGAATGCGCTGGTGCGGTGTGGGGTCGATCCGGCCGACATCGACATCGCGTGGGTGCCGGGTGCTTATGAGATTCCGTTGATCGCCAAAAAGATGGCGACGACGGGCAACTATGACGCGGTGATCACATTGGGTGCAGTCATTCGCGGTGCGACGACACATTATGATTTTGTGGCGGGGCAAAGTGCAAGCGGCGTGATGGCGGCACAAATGGAGACGGGTGTGCCGATTATTTTTGGCGTTCTCACGGTCGAGTCGATAGAGCAGGCATGGGAACGGGCGGGTACAAAAGCTGGCAACAATGGCGCAAAGGCCGGGATGACGGCTATCGAAATGGTTGATCTGTTGCGCCAACTGGACGCATGATTGAGCAAGTTTTGATGAAATAGTAGGCGGTGCGTCGTGTCCCGACGGGGCGGATCGGTTAAACTTTGCCGTATGAATCAATCTCGATTAAATGGTTTGCTCGTCGTGTTGGTGTCGGTTGCCCTTGTGTTGGTGGGCATCACGGCCGTCTCTTGTGTTTACAATGGCGACACGACATTACTCCAAGCGATGACGCTGAGCGAAGACACCATTACCCCAAACGCCGACGGCGACACCGACGCAACCCTGTTGCAATATGAACTGGTACGCAACGCGCTGGTATCGATCTACCTAGATGGCGAAGATGGGACGCGCTACTGGTTTCGGCGCGACAAAACCCGCAGTCCACAGTCGTATCGGGTTGCGTTTAGCGGTGTGGTAGAAGGGTATGTCGGGCCGGGTGAGCAATTTGACGGCGATGTGCTGGCGCGGCTGGTGCCGGATGGCGTGTACCAATTGACGGTGGAAGCAACCGAGGTGACGGGCGGCGGCATTGATGGAAATAATGATGATACGCCTCTGGTGCGGGGGGAGACGATGCGCGTGTCGCAGCCATTGACGATTGTGGGAGCGGATGCGGCGTTGCCGTCGATTCGCAATCTCAATATCGTGCCACGGCCGTTTGGCGACGATTGGGTAGAAGGGGCGGCCGTGCCATTTGAACCGAATCGGGACGGCATTCGGGATCGCCTCAATATCAACTTCTATTTGGACAAAGATGTAGAGCAGTTGCGCGTCTACCTGCTCACCGAAGATGGCGTAGAGTACGATGCCGTAGAAGCCCCGCTCGATGTGCCTGTCAACCAGATGGGCGCACATACATTTGAGTACACGGGCGGTATTGACGAAGGGGCAACGCCACCGCCGGACGGCCGATACGATATGTTTGTCTATGCGGCCGATGCGGAGGGGCAAAAATTTCGCACACAAGGGGAAATCGATCTCAAATTGGGCGGTATTCCTCGCGTCGAAATCGCAGCCCCAGCCTCCAGCGAACTCGACACCTTTCGCCTGAGCGACACGACAATTGAGCTATGCGAAACATTGACGTTCAGCGTCACCGTTCGCAACTATGGCGACACGCCGATCCGTACAACAGGGCCTGCTCCCGGCACTGTTTATGATTCCGACTGGAACTACAACACACTAGGCTGGTTTACCGAATCGGGCGCGTTTCGCATCGGCGTGGGGTACGAGACAGAGCTAAAAGATTATGCGTACCGGTGGGCAGTGGGCAGCGTGGACGAGCTAACAGAGCGGGATGGGCATTACTATTTAGAGCCGGGGCAACAAGTAGTGGTGCATGGTGGCATTCGCATTGTCGAGCCATTGGGCAGCCGCAATCCGCAGCCGTTTTGGGTAGGCTTGATCCATGAGGATGTAGAGATCAGTCAATTCAACAATCGCCAAGACCCTCACGCCGTTGAGATCGACCTGCCACCTGATGGGATGACAATTATGTGTGATGAGCGTGAGATCGTCACAAGACCGACTGAATAACTCTGTAAAAGCCAGAGGTTATACGCCCCTGTAGGAACATGGCGAGCCATGTCTCTACAGGGAAACGCACGAAGGCACGTAAGTTCTCGAAGGCAAGCAATGTATAGATGAAACAATATAAAGTTGCTAAACTAAATGGCTCAGAATGAATTGTTGTGTGATTCGCAAATGTAACGTGGAGAATAAGGATGTCTGACGAGCAAATAAATGAAGGTGATATATATGTCTTAGTGGTTGATGACGGTGAGCTGTTTTTGGATGCCGTTACTGACATTTTAGACATGGATGGTATTACGGTAACGGGGGCAGAAGATGGGGAGATGGGGATCGAGCTTTTTCGCAAAACGCCTGCTAAATATCAGCTTGTGATTGTCGATGCGAAGCTGCCTGATATGCCCGGTAGCCAAGTGCTAGAAACGATTAAACAGATCGATCCAGAAGTACCTGTGATCGTTTCATCGGGTCATACGATGCAGACGGTGATCAATGAATACGGTTTCGATTCTGAAACATTCGATGGCTATTTATCGAAGCCGTTTGGTGCGATGGCGTTATTGGAGATCGTGCAGAAAACGATACGACGACCAACGGCCGCATCACAGGTTGAATAGCTGGGCGGCCGCCCCTTTATTGTCTGCAAAATTGTCAAATGTTAAGTCGTGAATGGTTGTACCGTTGACGATGTTTAGTTGCGCTAGCAGAGCAAGATAGCTGGCAACTATGCGCTGTTCCCAGTCGAGTTGTAGGAGATCGGCCGTCTCTCGGATTGTTGCTTCATCCCCTTCCAGTTCAATAAAGTTGCCATAAGGCATTTCGTCTAGGACAACTTCCAAGCCGTTGAAAGCCAACGCTTCACGGTGCTTTTCGTACACCTGACGGGGGGCAAAGCCGATGCGTTGCAGCAGTAAGTGTGCGGTCTCAAAATCAGATAGTTCGACCTCTAACTCTTCGCGGACACGCACGGCCGATTGCAGCGCGGCGATGTCGGCCGGAACACCTTTGTACGTCATCGTCACCTTCGCATCTTGGCGCAAACGGAGGATGGCGAGGCGGTCAGCCAGCGCATTGTCTGCATTGTCGTAGCGCACGTTTTTCTCGAACACGCGGGGACGAATAATGGTTGCCCCGGCCGCCAATAGACGTATCCGCAGGGCGGCGAGATCGCGCACAAAAAATTTAACTTCGACCTCTAGGCGGCTGGCACTCATGCGGCCGCATCCCCAATCGTGACCAGTTGCTGATTCTTTTCGACTGTTGCACCTTGCTCGACATGAATGGCATCGATCACGCCGTCTTTGGGTGATTTCAGTTCGTTCTCCATCTTCATCGACTCTAAAATGATGACCGTATCCCCTTTTGCTACGGCCGTGCCGACCGGCAACGGAATACGCAAAATGACACCGGGCATAGGCGACTTGACAGTGACAGCCCCGGCCGCGCCGCCAGACGATGCGGCCGCTTGTTGCACCCGCCATTGCAGTTCATCCATCACGCGCACTTCATTCTGTTCGCCCCCCAGCAAGATCGACCAGTACGAGGGTTCGGGCGACTCGGCAACCACTTCATGCGACCGCGCCCCGATAAGCAGAGAGGCAGCATTGTCGCCCAGCGGCAGCCAATCGACAGTGCGCGGTTCGCCATCGACCAAGATATTTTTGTCGTCGATAATTTCGATTTGATAGGTGTGGTCGCCCACTGTTGCGTAATAATTCATAATGTCCGATTAAGAAGGTTTCCGTGCCGAGACGATAATGCCTGAGCAAAATTGGAGAAGATCGTACCGTGCGGCCGCATTTTCAAAGGCGGAGATAGCGAGAAAAGCGGGTAAGAACACATCGAAATAACGATTGGCACGGTAGCGCGGCCGGATCGCTATATCGGTGTAGCCCAAATCACTGAGCAGGGTCAGTGTTTCGCCAAAGCTGGCATGATCAAAGTAGGTGCGATAGCCAGTGGCGGCGGCCGAAGCGGGATCAAAGAGACGGATCAAGCGATTTTGCCAGCGATGCCCGATGCCGCGCAAAATCAGCGCGTAAGGATGCCCTTTGCAGGGGTAATAGTGGCATGTCAGCCCACCCGGTGCGAGTGCCTCGTAGATATTTTGGTATGTGGCTCGCACGTCGGGAACGTGTTCCAATGTGGTGTTCGAGAAGATCAAATGATAGTCAGTAGCCGGAAAAGGCAGTTCGGCCGTTTGTTGGTAAAAATCATCATATAAAACACTGCACAAATCATTTCTGTCCACGTCCAGCCCATCATAGCGCAACCGTTTGTGGCGACTGAGCAGCGGCCGATCTATGCCGCCCACTTCGAGTACATTGATTTGTCCGGTGCGTGCCTGTAGCTCATCTTTGATGATGTCAAACAGCACATCGCGGTGGCTGTCGCCGCCAAATTTCGCCGGGTAGCGTGCCACGAGCCAGTTGGCAACGGCGCGATTGACCCGAAAAAAGGTTTGGAAGATCGATTTTACCGGCCGTGCCATTTCCATTTGCTCCGTTGGGTGGGGGCGGCCGTTGTGTGGGTGTTGGTGCGATGGTGGTCTGCCAATACGGCCGCAATCGCAGCATCCAGTTGATGTTCGGCTGTGTAGTCGTCCATCGAGAATTGCTTCTCTACAAAGTTGGTATCGAAGGCGGCCGTGATAAAACGCTCGTCCCGCAACATCGTCTGATGGAAGGGGATATTGGTGATCACGCCAGTCAATTGATATTCATCCAGCGCACGGAGCATTCGTTGCCGTGCTTCTTCCCGGTCTGCCCCATAGCAAATCAGCTTGCTGATCATCGAATCGTAATAGGGCGTAATTTCATAGTCGGCACACACACCGGTATCGACGCGCACCCCCGGCCCGGCGGGCAGCGTGACATGATTGAGCGTTCCCGTTGATGGCATAAAGTTGCTGAACGGGTCTTCGGCATTAATGCGGCACTCAATCGCCCAACCGTTGGGAACGATGTCCGCTTGGCTTAATGTAAGCGGCAGCCCTTGCGCCACGCGCAGTTGCTCTTTGACCAAATCGACCCCGGTGATCAGCTCTGTGACAGGATGTTCGACTTGCAAACGGGTGTTCATCTCCAAAAAGTAGTAGTTGTGGTCAGCGTCCATCAAAAATTCGATGGTGCCTGCACCGACATAATCGACAGCCCGCGCGGCCGCACACCCCACTTCGCCCATTTCGGCGCGGAGTGCGGCCGAAACAACGGGGCTGGGTGCTTCTTCGATCAACTTTTGGTGACGGCGTTGCAGTGAGCATTCCCGTTCGCACAGATGAATAACGTTGCCGTGTGCGTCGGCCAGCACTTGTATTTCGATGTGACGGCCGTCCATGATCATGCGCTCCAGATACACCGTATCATCCCCAAAAGCAGAGGCAGCTTCGCGTCCGGCCGAGGCAATCGCACCGGGCAAATCGGCCGGATCGTGTACCGGCCGCATTCCTTTGCCGCCCCCTCCGGCCGAGGCTTTGACGAGCAATGGATAGCCAATGTCAGGCGCGGCCGCGATCATTTGCTCATGTGTCAAGCCCGGTTCTGTACCAGGCACAATCGGCACATCGGCCGCTTTTGCTGTATCCCGCGCCCGGAGCTTATCGCCCATCACGCGGATCGCCTCTGGGGGCGGCCCCACCCATGTCAGCCCTGCATCTGTCACCGCTTGGGCAAAATCAGCCCGTTCTGCCAAAAAGCCATACCCCGGATGGATCGCTTGTGCGCCCGACTGTTTGGCCACGGCTAACAGTTTGTGCATCACCAAATAGCTTTCGGAAGCAGGTGAACGGCCGATGTGATACGCCTCATCCGCATAGCGCACATGGGGGGCGGTGCGGTCAGCGTCTGAATAGACAGCCACCGTTTGAATACCCATGTCTCGACACGCCCGCATGATGCGAACGGCGATTTCGCCACGATTGGCGATCAATAGTTTGGTGAAGGGTCGTGTGTGCAATACGGTCATCACACAGAATTAAACCATTAACGCCAAATCGGGCAAGTGCCGATCTAGGGTGTTTGTGTGCAAGGTTATCTCTGTGCTTATATTCCGTTGAGATTGTCTTCAAGAAACCCGACATCCAATTACCTAAATTGCGACAAACAGACGGCCGATGGTATGATTCCAGTCCGTATGGCTCGTATTCGCACCTCTAACATCCCTTTTGTTTCACGTTGGCAATCTGCGCTTGTTGATGTGTTGACGGCCGAGGCAACCCCGGAGAACATGGCAACCGCCCACCCCGCCATGCGTGGCACATGCGAAGCCAGCGATCAACTGTTTGATTCGAGCCATCCTCCCGCCCATGAACCAACCGATCATTTGCCAGACCGAGACGTAAGCGAAATCGCGCTTGCCAAAGAGTGTGCGACGCTGTACCTCAGTTTATTGACCGCCAAAATCACGGGCGACAGTGAAAAAGAGCGCGAGATCGAAAATGAGATCAAATTTTCGGTGTGCGATCCGATGTGGGCCAAAGTGCTGCTCGAATATCGGCGCGGTGGTGGTGATACGGCCTCGATCCCTTATCGTCGCTACACGAATATAAACGACAATGTTATCGCCCTGCCCGATTTGCCCGAAGTGCGCGTCTTGCTGCTATCGGACTGGGCGACTGGCACAGAATTGGCACAACACGTACTACGTTGCGGCGCACAACACGATCCGCATGTTTTTATTCATCTAGGCGATGTCTATTACTCTGGTACGCGGCGCGAGATGGAAGAAAATTTTCTCCAGCCTGTGCAAGCTATTTTGCCAGAAACAACGGCCGTGTACGCACTGGCTGGCAACCATGATCTGTACGCCGGGGGACAGGGCTACTACTGGCTGCTCGACCAATTGGGACAACCGGCGAGCTATTTTTGCCTTCGTAACGCGCATTGGCAGATTCAGGCGATTGGGGGCAGCCCCGCATCGGAAGACCCGACAGAAGCGGCGAGTAAAGTGCCGGAAATCGACAAACTAGAACTGTCGTGGCAGCGACACAAATTGGACACGGCCGCACAGCGCAAAACAGTCATGTTGTCCCATTATCAACTGTTTACTGCTTCTGGCTCGATTGCCAAAAACGAAGACAAGCAGCCGATGGCACTGAATCAAGGTTTGTACGATGGGTTCAAATCGACGCTCAACCAGATCGACTTGTGGCTGTGGGGACACGAGCATAACATGATCGCGTTTGCGCCCTATTTGGGGCTAGAGCGCGGCCGCTGCATCGGTTCGGGCGCGATCCCTGTGCCATTGGGCTGGGAGCCATACACGCCGGATAATGATCTGGTACGGCCGCATGACACGGCCGATCTGCCCACCATCGAGCCATCCCCCCGCTTGGGACATGACGACACGCATTACCATCATGGGTATGCGGTGCTGACGCTGCGGGGCGCGGCCGGACACATCACCTATTACGAAGTGGCTGGCACAAATGGGGAAAGCCGCGAATTATTCCGCGAATCGCTGTGATCTTTATCGACACGTAGCGATCAGTTCCCCATTTTCGGCCGAAACGGCTGTTACTTGATTACAACCATAACTATTCTGTAGCTCAGACATGATTCCCTGCTCGATAGATGTTTTGATCTGGCTGACGGCTTCTGGCGGCAACACGATCCCGGCCGAAATCGCTTTGTCTATCGTGATCACAATTTGACCATTGCCCACAGACGGCCGTGCCACGATCTCTGTGCGAATCGCTTGCCCAAACACAGACAATTCATCGACCACACTGATCATGCCATTGGCGATCATGACTTGGGTATCTCCACTAAGCGGCAGCCCTTGCTGCTCGGCAAAAATCGTGACGAGCAATAGCACACTGCTATCGGGAACGGTGATCGTTTTTTCGGTGATCGATGCGGCCGTCGGTGGTGGCACAACTGGCTCGGCCGTCGGTTCGATGACGGCCGTAGAGGATGTACTGGATGAGGACGGCGGTGGGTTGGTCGGCCATGGCGTGTTTGTTGGAGGGGGCGTATTGGTCGGCCATGGCGTGTTTGTGGGAGCGGGTGTATTTGTGGGAAAAGGGGTAGCGGTGGGTAAGGGTGTGTTTGTGGGGATAGGTGTGTTTGTAGGGGGAATCGGCGTATTGGTCGGGAGCGGCGTGCTGGTAGAGCGGGGTGTGCTGGTTGCGGCCGTGGTCGCCCGCAATGTCGGTGTTGGCTCTGGCTGTGGCGTGTTTGTCCCTAATATCGCTATTTGGGTTGGCACAGTTGTCGCCGTTGGCGGGACGGCCGTTGCCTCCCCGTTATCTGCCGATCTACGACAAGATACAGCAACAACAAGAAGCAAAAAAACGAGCAGAAGAGAGTAAGTTTTGTAACGCATAATCAGTTTGGACACCTGATGAAAAAGAGATTCACATAAGCAGAAAATGCTGTGTGAGTATCTCGCTATTGAACGCGCATTTTTAACCATGCACAGTATAATCACGCGCTTGTGAGTAAATTATCTATTGATCTACGCACTGGCGTGCTAGCAATTTTACTATTAATGGGCGCGGGATGCGGGAATGCGGAGTTTTCGGCCGAAGTATTACCCGAACCGACGGCCGCGCTGGGGTTGGTTTTGGTCAACGAACCGCCGTCTCAACCCCTCCTTGCGTCTGAACCAACTGTTTTACCCCCTCCGGTCATCAAGATCACGCAACCGACCGCGACACCGCCCCCTAGCCCAACAACACGGCCGATCTATACGCAAACACCCATTCCAACAGCAACCCCTGCGCCGATAATCACTCCTACCAATACTATCACCACCTATCCCGTCGCTACAGAAACGGCTGTGCCAACAGTAGCGGCCGTCGTCAGGGCGACTTTTACCCCTCCGGCCGAGGGCGCACCATCTCCTAATGAACATTATTGGTTGTATCGTCCCGTTCCTCAAAACAGCAGCGTATGGACAGACAAAGTGTACCCGTATGGCAGTACACGCGACGGCACGTTGCAGGTGCATCACGGCGTTGAGTTTGCTGTGCCACAGGGGACAGACATCTTGGCCGCCCAAGCGGGGACAGTGATCGTAGCAGGCAATGATTTGGAAGAAATCTATGGCGCACGCACCGATTTTTACGGGGGCGTAGTCATCATTCAACACAATACGCTCTATCGGGGGCAACCGGTGTACACGCTATACGCGCATTTATCCGAGGTGTTGGTCTCTGTCGGCTGGCAAGTGGACACACAACAAGTGATCGCACGTTCTGGCTCGACCGGGGTGGCGTTGGGGCCGCATCTGCATTTCGAGGTACGGGTGGGCGCAAATAGTTATGACCACACGCGCAACCCTTTGTTGTGGCTCAGTCCGTTCAAGGGGCGGGGCAGCGTGGCGGGGCTGGTGGCGTTGCCAGATGGGTCGCGTCCGGCCGAGCTATCTGTGACAGCCCATCGGCTGGATGGCGCGGCCGCCTACCATGGCACGACGACGTATGCGGACGGCCGCATCAACGGAGACGACGCTTGGCAAGAAAATTTTGCGCTCGACGATGTGTACGCAGGCTACTATCAAATCAAAGTACGTTATAACGATAAAACATACAAAGCAGAGACGTGGGTGTACCCTCAGCAAACCAGTTTTGTGACAATTCAATTGGACGGTTGACAGCGATTCGGCCGGGGGGTAAACTTCTCGCGCAATGACGACTTTCGAGAGCAACAAGCGCAAGGCAAAAAAAATGTAACAGACCCCTGTCTGGCTTTTTGTGCTGCTCTCAGAAAATTCCTGAAACACAAAACCTGCCAGATATGGCGGGTTTTTTTGTTTGGAGAGAAAATGAAGTTTGAAGAAGAGTTTGGGCAATCATTGATGAATATCGAGGTTGCTCTCGCAACAAGCTACCGAGATGTTGAAATGCACGATAATCATGCGTTGAACGGCATTCGCGGATTGATCCGAACATATCAAGCGATCAATCGGGGACGGCCGCAACCAACGCTGAAACTATCGCCACTTGCACAGAATGCGTTTGAGAGAATGAAGCGGATTTGTGATGTGATGGTCGGTTCGGCCGCACAAAACACATTACACGAAATCGATCACCATTATTTTTTGCAAGTAACTGGCAACCCCCTTGAAGACGATGATGTGGATGTAGTAACACTGCCGCATGATCAGATTATCCAATGCTTAAAACGTGTTGAAAAATCAGTTAAAACGTTGCATAAGCGTGGCGGCCGCAGAGGATACTACAATTTTGTAAGCGAATTTCTGCCACTGGGCAATCCGCTTGAATAATCCGTGTACAGCATAATCGTTTTATTGTGGGTGCATGACGGGCAAATGGTGCAGTTCGAGGCATACGAACGGGCGGTCAAACCGTTGATCGAGGCACATGGCGGCGCGTTTGCGCGGGTGTTTCGGCCGAGCCTAACCATCGGCATGGAAGATGCACCAGACGAAGTGCATGTGCTGACATTCGGCCGAGAGTCTGACCTACAAAATTATCTGCAAACGCCAAAGCCGCCTGAATTGGACACGCTGCGGGAATCCGTGAAGCAAACAATTGTCATCGGCGGCAACGAAATTGATTATTTGGGAACGAATGCTATTGGGTAGAGACGCAAGATTTTGCGTCTCTACGGAGAATGATGAATGAATTATTTGGAGACAGAAGCACAGTATACATCGGGCGTTTACGGCAAGCGTGAGGTCGTTTTTGTGCGGGGTGAGGGATCGCGGCTATGGGATGATACCGGCCGCGAATATATCGACTGTGCCAGTGGCATATCGGTCGCCAACGTCGGTCACGCACACCCTACCGTCGTCGCCGCCATCACCAAACAGGCTGGCACATTACTGACTGCACCGGAACTAGCATACAACGATGTGCGGGCGCAATTGTTGGCGCGTTTGGCGAATAAATTACCGGATCACATCAACCGTTTGTTCCTGTGCAATTCGGGTGCGGAGGCGAACGAAGGGTGCATCAAATTTGCGCGGCTCAGTACGGGGCGGCCGAACATTGTTGCCACGATGCGCGGTTTTCACGGCCGCACACTGGGCGCACTCTCCGCCACGCACAATCCGAAGTATCGCAAAGCGTTTTACCCGCTTGTGCCCGGTTTTAGCCACGTGCCGTATGGCAAACTCGAAAAAATGGACGCGGCGATTACGGATGAAACGGCGGCCGTCATACTCGAAGTGGTGCAGGGTGAGGGCGGTGTGCGGCCGGGTGACAGTGCCTATCTCCAAGCTGTCCAGCAGCTTTGCCACGAGCGCGGCGCGTTGCTGATTGTGGATGAGGTACAGACGGGGTTCGGCCGGACTGGCAAGCTGTGGGGGATCGACCATTTTGGTTTGCAGCCCGATTTGATGGCGTTGGGCAAAGCGATGGCGGGCGGTGTGCCGATGGGCGCGGTAGCGATTGGCGATAGTGTCGATGGGCTGAAACCGGGGATGCACGGCAGTACGTTTGGCGGCAATCCGTTGGCGTGTGCGGCCGCGCTGGCGGTGCTGGATATTTTGGATGAGGAAGGGCTGGTGGAGCGGTCGGCCGAACTGGGCGCGTACTTCCGCGAACGACTAGAGGAGATCAATTCGCCCCTCATTCGGGAGGTGCGCGGGCTGGGCTTGATGATCGGCGTGGAGATGAAGGAGCGCGTGGGCCCGATGATGCGGGCGATGCAGGAACGCGGGATCGTGGTGCTGAATGCGGGGCCGACGGTGTTGCGCTTCTTACCGCCGTTGGTGATTACGAAGGCTGAGATTGATCAAGTGGTGGAGAATTTGATGGTCGTTTTGAGCGAAGTAACTTCACAATCAGCCTAAATGATGTTGGTCCCTGAACTGTACTGCTCTGATCTAGAAGCGACGAAGCAATTTTATGTCGATCTGTTTGGCTTCGAGATCAAGTATGAACGGCCGGAAGAGACGTTTATCTACTTCACATTTGATGGGGTCGATTTAATGGTTGAACAATTGTCTGGGCCAGGGCGGCGATGGGTGACGGGCGAGATGGAGCGGCCGTTCGGCCGAGGGATCAGCTTTCAGTGGGATGTAGTCGATTTGGACGGGATTTATGCACGGGTGATGGCGGCCGTGCCATCTGCTATCTATGTTGACATGGAAACAAAGGCGTATCGTGTCGGTGATGAGACTTTGCATCAACGCCAATTTGTCGCCCAAGACCCAGACGGTTATCTTTTTCGGTTTTGTTGTGACGAGCCGACAGATTGAATCGACGAGTATTATTTGGAACTTTTTTACCACCCATTTCGTTTCAAATGTGACAAAAAATATACATCACCATTTGATCGAGCAGATAGTGATGTGAGGAAAAGAAGATAGGAGACCATTATGTTAATTCGCCGTTTTTCCAGAAAAGTAACAGTGCTATTGTTCGCTACGTTGGTCATTACTTTAGCCACGTATGCACACACGCTTGCACAATCTGACATCGAACCAATCCAAATTGAGAATCACACCCATTTTGGTGGCAGCCTCCGTGATTTTGCAGTACATGATGACATGATTGCGCTCATCAATGGATTGGAGATTCGCCTGATGGATATAACAGAACGGGATAACCTTGTGTTACTTGGCACAATAACCACGACAAGTCCGATGAATATTATCTACATAGATGATAAGATGCTGATCACACAATTGGATGACCGGACACCTCGTAATGGCTTCTCCGAACAGGATATATCGATTTGGAATATCACGGACCCCACCAATATCGTTTTTGTTGAAACGATCGAATTAGAACACGAAACCAGCTCAACACAATTAAACGCATTTGGTATTCAAGATGAGTTGATATTTCTGTTATATGGGGAAGGCTTGCACAGTTATCAATTGCAAGGTGAAGAGTTAGAGCACCTCAGCACCTATTCATACATGCTATCTCAATATGGAAGATATGACATTGAGGTAGATTCGGCCGAGCCAACAATGTTACGCATCAAAGAGAGCGATGTATGGGTCGTTTTAGATGTTTCAGACCCAACAACTCCTACCTTTGTCCGTGCCGAAGAGCCACCTTCAGATAGTGAAATAGAAACATCGATTTGTCACCCTGAAACAAATGTCTGTGCAGAAGCTGAAAGAAGTAGATTCTCTATCATAGAAGCAAACGGGTGGACACGATTGAGTATAGATGCTACCTATGCTCAACTTGAGGATATCGTTTATGATGATGAGTGGCTTATATATGCGAACTCATACTATCTCGGTGGAATCTCAGGCATCCAATTGATCGCCGTTCATGGAGGGGATGAGTCGATAGAAGAAATCAATATGGAATTGAATTTTAAGCAACAATGGTACGATAACGTCACAGCAAGTTATGTAGGGGATGGATGGTTTTATTATCGCATCAACGACATGTTGTATGGTGCAAATATCGATCAACGAACGCCAGATAATCCACAGGTATTAGAATCTATTGAATTATATCGTTCTCCTATTGGTACACCGAGCAACATGCTTTTCGATGGCACAGTTGCATACACAGTGGGGAGAAATTACCAGCTATCGATTCTCGATCTTTCCACACCAACTGAGCCACAATTGATGGCGGCCATACCGTTTGATGAGGATGTGCATGGGGTTGCATTGTATGAAGATTATGCGTATATGACAGTTGGCACGGCCGTTCACCGCTACGACATTTCTGACCCCAGTCAACCTGTTTTTGTTGATACACCTCTACAATTTGATAGTGAGGTGAGTGGCATCGCCATTGTTGGGGAGTATTTGTACCTGACAAAATTAGGGGTTGGATTTTATGTATACGGTTTAGAAAATCTAGCACAGCCTACCCCTTTGGGCTTTGTCAGTACAACCGGCTATACACCCCCTTGGTTTGATGAGTTGCACTATGTTGAACGGCTCAATCTACTGCACGTCAAGCTATACGCATACGATAATCATCACTACACCTATCTGTATGATTTATCTGACCCCACGAACCCAATTGAAACAGATTATTTTGATCAAGAGGACGCGATGATTCCAGAAATCGGACTGATTCCTGATCCTGATTCAGGTTGGACGTTCTCCTATACAAACTTCGAGACGAGACGAGGAGTTGGTAATGAACACGCAACCATGTTTACATTTCATGCAAATGTACTTGATCAAAATCGTCTCGTAACAACCAACGATAATTATTGGAGCAATGCTGATGAGATCGCCGTTATGGATAGTCGTAATCCCATTTATTCACGGCGGATTGCCGATTTTATCATCAATGATCACGTATCACTTGGCAATATGTGGATACACAATGACACGATCTATCTAAGCACAGACAGAAATGGATTGTATGTGACCCCGGTTTCATCGCTCGATATACCTGATCCACTACCACATACAGTGTATTTGCCGATGGTTGTTCGCTAGTCGATAATTTTTTATGGCTGAGATCGCTCAGGTTGTGAAGGGATTGTCGGCTGTTTTGAAGGAAATGAGTGCCGCAGCACAGCTTGACATAAATATGTCACAACCGTATGATTTAATCATGATGAGAACAACAATTCGGCTTGATGAAAATCTCTTGGCAGATGCCAAACAATTCGCAAATGAACGCGGTCAATCGTTGACTGGGCTGATTGAAGATGCGCTTCGACGCATCATGGCACAACGAGAGCAAACGGCCGATGAACCATTTGAATTGGTGACATTTGCAGGTGAACCATTGTTTGACGATTGGTCGCAAGTTAAACAAATGCTCGAAGATGAGGATGTAGAACGCTATGGTGCTGCCAGACATTAATATCCTCATCTATGCTTACACCGAAACGATGCCGGATCACAAAGCGTATCGGGCATGGCTGACTGAAAGGGTGACGAGTGACGAAGCGTTTGGGATGTCTGAATTGGTGTTGAGTGGCTTCCTGCGAATTGTCACCAATCCGCGCTCATTCAAGCCGCCGAGTACGTTTGAACAAGCGTTTAAGTTTGTCGATCAGATTCGCAGTCGGCCGAACTGCATCATCGTCAATCCATCACCCCGCCATTGGGGGATTTTTGAGCGATTGTGTCGAGAAACGAATGCGACGGGCAAGCTGATTCCAGATGCGTATTTTGCCGCGTTGGCAATCGATCATGGCTGTGAATGGATTACGGCGGATCGAGATTTCGGCCGATTCGCTGGTCTCAAGTGGCGGAATCCGGTCAAAAATTGACAAATAGTGTGTAATGCGTCTAATATGGCTATGTAGATAGCCATTATGGAGGTTCAACATGATTGAGTATTCGATTGCAGACGGCCGGAACAAATTCACCCAACTCGTCCACCTTGCCGAAACGGACAAAGCGATTGGTCTTACCCGACGCGGCAAACCTGTCGCCGTGCTACTCTCGATTGACGAGTATGAGCGGCTAAGTGCTGGCAAAAAGTACAATAGCTTTTATGAAGCGATTATGGCGTGGCGCGAAGAATATATCGACGATCAGTGGGAAGCAATTCCCGATGAAGTGTTTGACAACATTCGCGCCGAATCGTCCGGCCGCGAGGAAAACCCGTGGGAATGATTTACCTGTTAGACACAAACATCATGTCCGAGCCGGTTAAGCCTATTCCCAATGCCAATGTGCTTGCCAAACTGGCGCAACATCAGGGTGAATTAGCTATTTGTACAGTAGCGATCACTGAATTATTCATCGGCATTTATAGCTTGCCTGATTCTAATCGACGCATGAAATATGAGGAACATCTCAAACGTGCAATAAGTGTGATGCCTGTGCTTGATTATGATTTGAGAGCAGCGATGTGGTTTGCCAAAGAATGCGCGCGATTGACGAGATTAGGAAGAAAGCCAACTTTCAACGACGGGCAGATTGCAGGTGTCGCGGCCGCCAACAACCTCATTCTCGTGACACGCAACGTCAAACATTTCACCCAATTCAACGGCTTGCAAGTTGAAAATTGGTTTGAGGTTTGAGGGAGTAAAACGATGATTTCGAAGACTGAATTCAATCAGGTTATGGGGGAATTGTCGGCCGTTTTGGAGGAAATGGCGACGCAATCGGCCGCTTGACAAGTGTACCAGATAAGGTACGATGCTTATGAGTGACGAAGAAAAAGTTCTGCTCGTTATCTTCTTTCGCACGGCTTCCGGCCGCGATGTTGTCCGCGAATGGTTGAAATCGCTGCCTATCGAGAGCCGCAAAGCAATCGGTAGTAGCGTAAAAGTGGTTCAATATCGTTGGCCGCTAGGAATGCCACGTGTGCGAAAAATTGAGCGTGATTTGTGGGAAGTACGTACCAGTTTGAGCAACAAACAGATTGCGCGAACGTTTTTCACCATCCACGAGAACGAAATGATTTTGTTGCACGGTTTTATTAAAAAGTCTCAAAAAACACCTGCGAATGACCTCGAATTAGCGAGAGCGCGACGTGATTTGTGGCTTAAATGGCTTAAAGAAAATGATGACGAAGAAAAATCCACATAGCGGTAGCACCCTAGATGACTTCCTGATTGAGG
>CALECP010000011.1 GCA_937949915.1 uncultured Anaerolineae bacterium | reverse complement strand
AAGCATTTGCTTGGGCGATCTGCACAAACCAGAGTGCTGGCATCAACGCACAGATGCTCAGCACGAAACAAAAGAGAATCAACTTTTTTTTCATTTCACACCTCATAAATAAGACTTCTACTTGTATGGACAAGTCCTATGGATTAATTATTTTAATTTTTTCTGTTCTCAACTGTTTTTGGAGCAGAGAAAATCTTCTATTGTGAAGTATAGTACACAAAAGTATGAGCGGAAGTAATGCGGAGGGAGTGTACAGTTTTCGACGAAAGTTAGGGTGAAATTCATCAAGTTTTTCGCAATTAGCCGAAATAGCTCTTGCCGCCCTGCTAGACGCGGTTTTGCACTAAATTTCACAATGTTTACAAACGCGATTTTCGATCTATACTGAATGTAATTAAAGCTGACAAGCCATTGTGCAACATGATGTACAACACGAAAATCAGCAAGGAAGGCAAACATGGAACCGTACTACTTTGCCTCCGATAGATGAAGGTGATCGACACAGACAAACGGGTTGACGAACAATGATGCAACCACACCTACCGCGATGACGCGGCGCGTCGGGACTGACGAATTTGTCGGAAGAGTAAACCACATACTTTATCAATTATGAACTTTGCCACACAGTCGCCCGATTGTGTGGCTTTTTTTATGCGTTCGGCCGCCACTCTACTATAAAATGAGCGCAATGAAGAAACGACGCTCACGCATACGACAATGGTTATTTTCGCTGCGGCTCTGGCTCAAAGTCGGCATCGGCATCAAACGATGGCTGCTGGTGCTGGCAATCGCCACCTTTTTTATGGGGATGGCGTGGGGGTACACGTTGCTGCTGATGGGCAATCAGGGCTGGATACCGGGCTGGTTGTTCGATATTTTGGTGCTTGATTTTTTGCCCAGCACGCGATGGCGCATCATCGTACCACTGGTGGTGGGCAGCGTGGGTGTGCTGGCGGCCGTCATCGGCATGGGGGGCAATTTGGTCGCCCCGTTCCGGCGGCCGGATGAAAGCGTCGTCCAATCGATCTACCATCATCAACAACAAAATCGCGGCCCCCGCATCGTGGCGATAGGCGGTGGCACCGGACTACCGGGCGTGCTGCGTGGGCTAACGGCGTATACGCGCCACATCACCGCGATTGTGACAGTGGCTGACGACGGCGGCAGCAGCGGCCGATTGCGGCGCGAGCTGGGCATGTTGCCACCGGGCGACTTTCGTAACAACATCGCTGCGCTGGCGCGGGACGAACCATTGATGGCGCAAGTGATGCAATATCGGTTTGGCGCATCGCTCGATGACAGTGTGCCATCTCAATTACAGGGTCATGCGTTCGGCAATTTGTTGATCGCGGCACTGACTGGCATCACGGGCAGTTTTGACGAAGGGCTGCTGGCGATGGAGCGAGTGCTGGCAATGAACGGCCGCGTAATGCCATCGACGCTGGAAAATGTGGTGCTGACGGCCGATATTACCCGCAACGGCAAAACTGAAACAGTCGCAGGCGAGTCCGCCATTCCCAAAAAAGGCGGCCGGATTGAGCGCGTCTATCTGCAACCAGAAAACACGGCCGCCTACATCCCTGCCGTCAAAGCGATCTTGGCGGCCGACTTGATCGTGCTAGGCCCCGGCAGCTTGTACACCAGCGTTTTGCCCAATCTGGTGGTCGAAGATATAGCGAAAGCGGTCGGGTATGGACGTGCGCCCGTTGTGTACGTGTGCAATGTGGCAACGCAAATCGGGGAGACAGAAGGGTATACGGCAGGCGATCATTTGCAAGCGATTTTGCACAGTGCGCCTGCGGTAGAGGTTGATTATGTGTTAGCCAATGATCAACTTTCGCTGCCGTCAGATCGGGGTGGTGGGCAGACGTTTTATGTGCGGCCGGAGGGGGTCGATGCGGCCGTTTTACGCACGGCCGACTTGGTAGACGATGCGCGGCCGTGGCGGCATGACAGCGAAAAAGTGGCGGCCGCGTTGATCGATATTCTCAAGCATGTGTGAAACGAAGCAAACCACGCCTGCACACGCCTGCACACGCCTGCAATAGTTGACCCATCATTGCAATTGCGTATGGTTCGTGTATGGTGAAGGGAACAAAACGCGATGGCAGCGCGTTATAATAAAATGAACAATGCAGACATAACAACGCGAGGAGGCTCGAATGCAAAATAACCGAATTTTAACGTATGTAACTTTGCTGATAGTGCTATTGGCAATGGTGGCGTGTGGGGGTGTGACACCTACACCTGCGCCACCCACGGCCGTGCCTGACAACACGGCCGTCCCCACCAACACCCCCATCGTCGCCACAACGGAGGAAACAGTGACAGACCCCACTGACGAACCGGACGAACCAACTATTGCGCCCACGATTGCACCGACAATCGAACCCACGGCCGAACCTGCCAGCGTCATCACCGATGCAGACTGGGAACCGGCCGTGATCGCCAGCAGCCCCCAAGCAGGCGAAGAAGCCCTGCTCGACGGCGCGATCACATTACGATTTGACCAAGCGATGGATCAAGCCTCCGTCGAAGCGGCTTTTGAGGTGGTCGATAGCGACGACAATGTACCAGATGGTGTGATTTCGTGGCCACGCGCCGATACGATGATCTTCACGCCAGCCAGCAGCCTAGACCGGGCGCAACAGTATCGGGTACGTGTGAAAGAGACAGCCACGGCCGCCAATGGCAAGCCGCTCCGCCTGGGGGTTAATCTCGATTTTGAGACAGTCGGCTATCTCGAAGTGAGCCAAATCGTGCCAGCGGCCGACACGGCCGACGTGGCTATCGACAGCGCGATCACTGTCTTTTTCAATCGCCCCGTTGTGCCATTGGTCAGCACCGGACAGCAAGCTGATTTGCCGGTGCCGATTGCGATCAGCCCGGCCGTGGAAGGGAACGGCCGCTGGCTTTCGACGAGCATTTATCGCTTTGAACCGGCCGATCCGATGGAAGGCGCGGCCGACTACACCGTGACCGTCGCCAATGGGCTCGAAGACATCACGGGCGGCGTATTGGCAGATGATGTCGTGAGCAACTTTCGCACGGCCGCGCCCCAAGTAATCGGTTTCACTCCCTCCGAATTTTATGAACCAGTCGATCCGAAACAGACGATTACCGTCACCTTCAACATGCCGATGGATCGTGCCAGCACCGAGAGCGCGATCACCATTAGCTCTGGCGACGCGCTTGCTTTCACATGGGCAGATGACAATCGATCTGTAGGCGTAAGCGCGGCCGATACCCTCGCGCTCGATCTGGATGCGACGCTTGATGTGGCGGACAGCGCACTATCGTTTAATGGCAACGCGCCATTGCGCCGCACCGACGCGATCCAGTTCCGTACCTACCCCTTCCCGCGCGTCGAATGGACATACCCTGAGCGTGACATTGACAACGCCATGGAAGGCGCAAACTTCCGGGGAACAACAATCGGGTTCGCCTCTCCGATGAACGCCGACACGCTGGAAGGCAGCGTCACCATCAGCCCCGATCCGGGCGAACTGACGTACAACATCAACAACCCGCGTTCGCTGGTTGTCGAGTTCGATGCCCAGATGGAAGTGCGCTACACCGTCACTGTTTCAGGCGATGTCGAAGATATTTATGGCAACCGCATGGGCGAACCGTACAGTTACACATTCCTGATGCCGGCCGCGCCGCCTCTGGTCGCTCTTAATCTATCGAATCGCATTTCGCAGATCAGCACCGCTTTTCCTAGTACGGTTGACATCCTGTTTTCCGATGCACAGTCGGCCGATGTCGCTTTGTTCAGCTATGGCGAATTTGGGCGGGACAATCTCGCTTATCCCTATTTTGAGCAAGTGCCATTCAGCGAAAACGTTCGCACATGGTCACTGCAATTTGACGAAGAAAGAGGCGCACAGCAAATCGAATTGGCCGACGGCGGCACGTTGCCGACGGGCGTGTATGGCTTGAATGTTGATTCGCCCCAATTGACAGACGATACGCGCTACTGGCAAATGAACAATGCGCTGCTGGTGGTGGCTGATGTCAATTTGGTGATCAAAGAGTTGCCCCAGCGCGTGGTGGTGTGGGCGACCGATATGGAAACGGCCGCGCCTCTCGCCAACCAAGAGGTGACACTGTACTACGTCGATGAGCAGCAAGAGCCGGTGCGTCCTATCCCGTTTGCGACGGTGACGACAGATGAAAATGGGTTCGCCTCGGCCGATAAAACCTATCTCGGTTTGATCCGTTGGGAGAACGCTGAATTTTCGTTCCCGGTGATGGCGACCACAGGCACGGCCGGACAACCGGGCTACAGCATCACGATGAGCAGTTGGAATAGCAGCGTCGAAACGTATAACTTTAGCGTCAACGCCGATTTGCGCGACGAACTGCCTCAGATGTTGTACTTGTTTACAGATCGGCCGCTCTATCGGCCGGGCGACACGGTGTACGTGCGCGGATTATTGCGCGACAACAATTACGGACGCTATGCTCCGGCCGCGCCCCGGCCGCTGACGCTACAAATGAGCAACTGGCAGGGCGAGCCGCTCCAGATCGCTGTTGAAACAGACGAGCGCGGCCTGTTTAGCAGCCAATTTGTCATTCCCGATGATTGGCAAACTGGTGTGCAGCAATTGGGCATTACGGGCGCAAACATGACAGGGGCAGCGTATCGTCAAATTACGGTCGCGGAGTTCCGCAAACCAGATGTGTTGGTCGAAATGACGGCCGAACAAACGGCTCTCTTGCGCGGCGAAACAGTTGAAGTGACCGTTGCGGCCGACTACTTCTTCGGCGGCCCCGCGCCCGATCTCGATGTGCGTTGGTCAGCCTCCTACATACCCTACTTCCTGCCCTGGGACAAAGCACCTTACTACAGTTTCAACGATGATAACGGCTACTACGATCCTTTCTTTGGGGGTGGCGACAGCGGCGGCTTCATCGCAGAAGGCACAAGCAAAACAGACGCAGACGGCAACGTGGTCATCACGCTTACGCCTGAGCAACTGAGCGATATGCCTGCTGGTAGCCGTCTGCTCAACATCGAAGCGACTGTCACCGATCAGGGCAATATCGCCGTCTCGCAAAACGTGGAAGTGGTTTTGCACGGTGGCGAAATATATGCGGGTATTCGCACCACTGAATACGCTTTTCCGGCGCAAAGTGCGGTAGAGGTCGAAGTGATCACGACCGATTGGGAAACAGAAATCGTGCCAGATACGGCCGTCGAAGTGATCTTCTATGAGCGCCAATGGGTGAGCGAAGCGTCTGTATTTGATGCCAATCGCATCAGTTGGCGGCCGGAAGACACCGAGATCACACGCGAAACAGTGACCACCAACGCACAAGGCACAGCCACGGCCGCCTTTACGCCAGAGCGCGGCGGCAGCTATGTCGCCCGTGCCATTGTCACCGACAGCGCAGGGCGCACCCACGCCTCGCAAACAACGCTATGGGTGTACGGGACAGGCGCAGTGTGGCGCACCGACAACAAAGATCGCCGCCTAGAAATGATTGTCAGCGCAGACGAATTTAACGTCGGGGACGAAGCAGAGATATTGGTGCAAGCCCCGTTTGCTGGCACTGCTTGGTTGACGATTGAGCGCGGCGAAATTATCGAACAACGCTTGATCGAATTAGACGGCAACCCGTTAAGCATCCCGATCACATCAGCGTATGCGCCCAATGTGTTTGTCACGATTGCGGCCGTGAAAGGGGTGGACGACAGCGAACGGCCGTATGCCGATATGCGCTACGGTGCGGTTGAATTGGTGGTCAACCCCGCCCAATTCAAGCTCGGTATTGCCGTCTCAACCAATGCCGAAACGTTTGAACCGCGAGAGACAGTCACCTACGATTTGAGTGTGACTGACGCAGACGGTAATGGCGTACAGACAGAGTTATCACTCGCATTGGTCGATCTCGCACTGCTCTCCTTAAAAGAAGACCCGACACCGCCACTGCTCGACGTGCTGTATGTGCGGCAGCCATTACGCAGCCAAATCGGATCGGGCTTGTTTGTCTCGGCCGAAGGGCTGGACGTAGCCATTCCCGATCAGCCGATGGGCGGCATGGGCGGTGGCGGCGGCGGTGGCATGATGGAGTCGGCCGTCTTCTCATCTGCTGAGTCCGATGACCGAAGCAAATCGGGCGGCGACGGCGAAGTACGGAGCGACTTCCGCGATACGGCTTACTGGTCAGACATCATCAGCACCGACGCGAACGGCCAAGCGACGGTTGCCGTGCCATTGCCCGATAACCTGACGACGTGGCAACTGAGCATCAAGGCAGTGTCGGCCGATACCCGCGTAGGCGATGCCACCGACGATATTGTGGTGACGAGAAAATTGCTTGTGCGCCCCCTCACACCGCGCTTCCTCACCGTCGGCGATCAAGTCGAACTGGGTGCTATCATCAACAATAACACCGGCAGCGACCGAGAAGTGGTTGTCTCACTGGCAGCGACTGGCGTAACTGTCAACGATCCCACCGAACAAACGGTCACCGTGCTAGACGGCCGCGAAACAGTGGTGCGCTGGTCTGTCTCTGTGCTGGATGAGGATGAAGCTGACTTCACCTTTACCGCCACGTCGGGCGACTTCCGCGATGCGACCAAGCCGACTGTCACCAACGGCGATCCGTTGCCCATCGTGCGCTTCGATGCGGAGGATATTGTCGCCACGGCCGGGGTGCTAGACGATGATCTGCGCCGGGTGGAAGCGGTGCTGTTACCGCCGTTGCTCAATGACAAAAAAGGGATGCTCACCCTTGATCTCAGCCCGTCATTGGCCGCGGCCGTCCTCGATTCATTGGCGGCCGTCAACCAACGGCGCGACCGCTACAGCATGAACGATTGCGCGTACTGGTACGTTGAGCAATTGCTGCCCAACATCGCCACTGCCAACGCCATCCGCGATCTCGCGCTCGATAAAACGACGTTGCTGACAGACCTAGAGACACTGATTGCGACAGACATCGCGGGCTTGCGCGATTTGCAGCGCAATGGCGGTGGGTGGGGCTTCTGCCGCAGCAGCCGCCATGCGAATGAGATGATTTCCGCCCATGCGCTGCTTGCGCTCGGCCGGGCCAGTGCGGCCGGGTACGATGTGCCAGCCCGCACGATCACAAACGCGATTGCGTATCTCAACATCCAAGAGGTGGCAGTCGAATCGACATGGGAAGCGAACCGTGCGGCGTTCTTCCTGTATGTGCTGTCTCAAGTGGAGCAAGATGTGAGCGGCCGGGTCGATCAACTGCTCGATGACGGCCGTGATCTACTCGACCCCTACGCCAAAGGGTTGTTGATTTTGGCCGACCCCGAAAACGACGCGATCAACACGCTGCTCAACGATTTGAACACGAGCGCAGATGTGAGCGCAACCGGGGCAAGCTGGGAAAATGACGCGCTTGATTGGAACAATCTCAACAGTCAGGTACGCGGCACAGCGATCATTATTCAAGCACTATTGCAAGCAGACGCGGACAATCCGTTGTTGCCAGCGGCCGTGCGCTGGCTGATGGAAGGCCGCACCGCCCAACGGTGGGCTTCGGACAGTGACAGTGCGTGGGCGATTATGACGTTGGCTGGCTGGATGAGCGCATCGGCCGAACTGGAAGCGGACTACACATACAATGTGCGCGTCAACAACAGCTTGCTGGGCGATGGCGTGTTCAATGCGGACAATGTGACAGACAGCAACACGTTGACCATTCCCCTGGGCGAACTCAGCACAGAGGGCGCGAACTTCTTCGACTTCAACAAAGAGGGAGACGGCCGTCTGTACTACACCGCGCACATGGATGCGTTCATTCGCGCCGATAGCGTGAGCGCGGTAGATCGCGGCTTTAGCGTCCAGCGTACTTATTACGATGCTAGTTGTGATGCCGAGTCAGAGGAATGCGAACCGATTACGTCGATCACGGGTGGGCAGCAGGTGCGCGTCGAATTGACGATTGTTGTGCCGCGTAGCCAGACGTTTGTCACCATCGAAGACCCGTTGCCGTCTGGCGCAGATGCGATTGATCCCAATCTCGATACGTCTGGCAGCGATGTGGGCGTGGGTGTCAGTTATGCGCGTGGGTATTGGGGTTGGTGGTATTTCAATCAGCCGCAATTCCAAGATGAGAAGGTGGTGTTTACGGCCGATTATCTTCCGGCTGGCACGTACCAGTACACGTATCATTTGCAGCCGATTATCCCCGGTGAGTACCAAGTGATGCCGACGATAGCGAAAGCGCAATTCCGGCCGGAGGTGTTCGGCCGGGCAGACGGGTCGCTGTTTACCATTACAGAATGATTTGGTACGGGATGAACCCCGCACCGAGGCCTTCAAAACCCGTTAAAACGGATTCAATCCACCATCTCTGAACTTGATGGAAATGGGACACGATGAATCGTGTCCCATTTGGTATCAAGCTAAGGTGAAAATCGATCAAATCTGCATATCATCGGCGATTTGTTGCACCTGTTCCGCCCGGTGTTGAAACACACGGGCTGTCAGTGCGCCTGACGGCGCTGCGAAAAACCCGTTTGAAACGGGTTTCAGTCGGCGTAGCAGCCGGTTTCAACCGGAGCGGTAACGAGTAAAACGCTTGGCTTGGCTAAGTAGAGGGACACGATTCATCGTGTCCCTACGGTCACAGACCATTATTCGGCCGGAGCGGCCGTAAAGTCGATCTGCAACAGGAGGTTATCCTCAACGGAGGCCACAAATGGCACGCTGGGGATGTTCAACCCATAGTCGGCGTACAGGATTTCTGTTTCGGCCGTGCCAGTCACCGTACTCGCATCCACCCACGTCACAGAAGCGGCAAATGTTTCGCTATTCGTCGTCCCTCTCACCATGAGATCGCCCACAATCTCAAACGCAATTGTCTCACCGGGCGCGACCGTATCGGGCAACCCATTGAGCGCGGTCGGCGTAAACAAAATGAGCGGATTGTCGTTTGTTTGCAAAATAAAGCGGCGGATCGCCCCATTGCGATTGTTGGAATCGGTGACAAATGACGCAGCATTGATGATGATCGGGGCAATCGCGGCCGTCGATAGATCGCCAGGGTTAAAGGTGACACTGCCACCGGTGATTGCGCCCACGCCTTCCACTGTTTTATCGTTGCCGTTTAGCACTTCGTCGATGATAAAGGTGACGGTGCTTTCATTGGTGTCTAGCAAATAAGTAGTTGGCACAGAGGGGGCAGGGGCTTCGGCATCGGCCGCTACTTCGCCTTCACTTTCACCCTCTGTCGTTTGGGCAACGGCTTCTTCTTCGACTGCTTCCTCAACGGCCGGTTCTTCGGCCGGAACCTCTGTCGGTGCGGCCGTTGGTTCAGGCACGGCCGTGGGAGCTTCGGTCGGCGCTTCGGTCGGCGCTTCCGTTGGCTCTTCTACTTGCTCTTCTGTCGGTATCGGTGTCGGCTGCACCAGTTCAATGGTCGGCTCTGGGGTCGGTTCTTCCGTCGCACTGCACCCGATAGCAAAGGCGAATATACAGAGCAAGAGCAATAGTTTTTTTGTCAATTTCATCAGTTTGTCTCCTCAATTTGTTTATTTACAAGGCTGCATTTTTGCACCCATTGATCTAATTAACGGCATTATAGTGACAGTTTGTTAACAGAGTATGTAGAATTAGTCACGATTATGAGGTCATCACGCAACGAATTATGGGCGGGTATTCGGACAGAATTACCCATTGCGCTCAGTACAATCCCTTTCGGCATCATTTTTGGGGTGCTGGCACTACAAGCAGGCATCCCGCCGCTTGTCGCTCAGGCGATGTCATCTGTCGTGTTCGCTGGGTCAGCTCAATTCATCGGCGCAGGCATGATCGGTGATGGCGATCCGATGTTGATCATCTGGCTGACGACGCTTATCATCAACATTCGCCATCTGCTCTACAGTGCGACACTCGCCCCCTACGCCGAAAAATTATCGCTGGGCTGGAAAGTGGTTCTCTCCTATTTGTTGACCGATGAAGCGTTCGTCCCCACCGCACTCCATTACCAAGAAGAACCGGCCGCCCCCAAGCGTCACTGGTATTGGTTCGGCGCAGGCATCACGCTCTGGACGTGCTGGCAGTTGGGTACGTTGGCCGGTATTTTGATCGGGGATCAGTTGCCGCCGTCGCTGGCATGGCTCGACTTTGCGCTTATCGTCACTTTTATCGGCATGATCGTGCCTGTGTTGCGCGACCGGCCGATGGTGGGCGCCTTTGTCGCGGCCGGATTGGCGGCCGTTCTCACCAACGCGCTCCCCTTCCCCATCGTCAGCCAATACAAGCTACCGATTTTGGTTGGGGCCATCGCTGGCATTGCGGCCGGGGTTTTCTTGGAAGCCATGCTAGAAGCGAGGCAATCTACGCCATGAATAATATCTGGCTCACCATTATCGGCATGGGCGTGATCACTTTTCTCATTCGCTTTTCGCTCATCCTTTTGGCCGGGCGGTTCTCATTGGGCGAACGGGCAAATCGCGCCCTCCGCTACGCGCCAGTCGCTATCTTGTCTACCTTCATTTTTACAGAAATGGTGCAACCGGGCGGTCAAATCGATCTGTCACTGGGCAATTTTCGGTTGCTCACAGGCATCCTCACCATCGCCATCGCATGGTGGACACGCAACATCTGGCTGACGATGATTTCAGGCGGCTTGCTGCTCTGGCTACTCGCGTCGCTATGATGTCACTTGTGTGAGAAAAGCAAGGACATGCGCTTGCACTTCGGCCGGGGTTAGATCGCTTGTGTCAAGATAAAAGTCAGCATGGGCGCGCGCATGAGACAATCGGCCGCGTTGGATTTCCAGCCGATCTGCTATCGACTTGCGCCGTCTGGCAATCGACACCTCATAAGACAAATCGAGATAGACCAACAAATCAGGCTGGCAACGCTGCCACATGCGGCGCACAGAGGAATGCTCTTGGGCAGGCTGCCGCGCATCGTACCCCGCTTCGATCAGCGCGGCACGCAGTGTACTTTTTCCTGACGAACAGGGGCCAACAATTGCAACTGTTAATTTCATTTTTATATTGTTTCCACCTATTCCGGTGGAAGCGGGGGGACACTACAGTATCAACCGGCCGCTCATGCGACGCACTTTGTCAGAACCGGGCGGCGCAACCCGCACCCGTACAATCACCAGACTGATGTCATCTTTGGGACGGCCGTTATCAATATCAAACGCCTGTTTGAGCAGCGCATCTGCCATCGCTTGCGGCTCTGAATATCCTTCATTGAGCAATGCCTGCGTCGCGGCGCGATAATCAAACCGATGGATAGGCCCACCCGCGTGACGCAACCCATCGGTAAACGAGATCACCATCGGCCCCAACTCCATCGGTATCTCGGTGATAATCGGTGTGGTGTTGCGGCGCGTGCCGATAGAGTGCGACGGTTCATCGAGCAAGTAGAGACCGCGCTGAGGCGTATGTACCATCACGGGACACGAATTGTTGCGGCTGATGACGAGCGTTTGTGATGTGGCATCGGCCGAGACGATATTGAGCGTCGCCGTCACCTTGCCACCGCGATAGGTAAACAGATAATCGTTGGCAGCGCGTGCCACCACGCCATCGCGTACTCCTTCGCCCAAGAGTTGCACACACTTCCGCGCCACCACATTGCTGATGCGCTTCGCCGACTTGCCACTGCGCTGCCCATCGACCAGAATGAGCGAAATACCGCCGTGCGGCCGTTCGATCATCTCCAGCGTATCACCGCTTTCGCTGACTGCATATTTATTGATTTTCGATGCACCAATCAGTATTTCCATCGTGTTTTGTCCACTGCCATCTTAGCGCGTCTCCCTATAGATGGCTAGAAATTGCCCGAAGGATACAAGAATGCATCTTGTATAATTGTTTATATGGGATAATCCCATGTAATTGGTCACGATATGGTGACGTTCGTATGCGTCTCTACAAAAATTGTCAATTATCATGCAAAACAGAGGAACATTATGCGCTTTGGTATTTGTTATTACCCAGAACATTGGCCGCCAGAACGGTGGGAAGCAGATGCTCAATTGATGCAGCAAGCAGGCATTACGCTGATCCGGGTTGCGGAGTTTGCTTGGAGCGTCATCCAGCCCACGGCCGACCAGTACGAATGGCAGTGGCTGGATGATGTGATCGCGTTGTTCGGCCGCTACGGCATCGACACAATGATCGGCACACCGACAGCCACCCCACCGATTTGGCTGACGCGCCAGCACCCCGATATTTTGCACGTCGATAGCAATTTGCAACCCCGCGAACATGGCGGCCGGAAACATTACTGCCCCAACAGCCCCACCTACCGCGCCCATAGCCATACCATCGTCACCAAAATGGTCGAACGATACGGGCAGCACCCACACGTCGTCGGCTGGCAGATAGACAACGAATTTGGCGAAAGCAACTCTGCACGATGCTATTGCACCCATTGCGAGGCTGCTTTTCACCAGTGGCTACGCGAAAGATATAGCGCGATTGCAACGCTCAACGAAGCGTGGGGGGCTGTGTTCTGGTCACAAACATACAGCGAATGGGCGCAAATTCCCCTGCCATCGGACAACAACCCCCGGCCGAATCCCAGCCATAAACTGGATTACTATCGCTTTGCATCCGACTCGTTTGTCAGCTACCAAGCGGAGCAAATCGCCATTCTCCGCACCCATGCCCCCCACCATGTAGTGACACACAATTACATGGGGCTGTTCCCCGAATTGGACTGTTTTGATTTGGCACGGCCGCTCGATTTTGCCGCTTGGGACAACTATCCCACCGGGTTCCCTGACCAATGGCGTGACATGATCGATGATACGCAAGCAAATTATGCCTACGACGTGGGCGATCCGGGTGTGATGGGGCTGGCTCATGCGCTGATGTATGGGCTAAAACAACGGCCGTACTGGGTCATGGAACAGCAGTGTGGACACATCAATTGGGGCAAAATGAACCCGCGCAGTCGGCCGGGAACACCGCGCCTATGGACGTGGCACGCCGTCGCGGAAGGCGCGGATACGATTGTCTATTTTCGTTGGCGGGCTACGGTGCTGGCGCACGAAAATTATCATTCGGGGCTGCTCAAACAGGACGGTACACCGGATGTGGGGTATCGTGATTTGTTGATGCTGCAACAAGAGCGGGCTTTGCTCGATGAGACGGCCGCCCAGCCCAATGCGGCCGCTGTCGCCATCCTGTTCAGCTATGACGATTTGTGGGCGCAAGAGCTACAACCCCACCGCCATGATTGGCACTATTTGCAAGCGATCTACAATTGGTATGATGCGCTCCGGCGGCAGGGAATCAATGTGCATCTGGTCAACGACACGGCCGATCTCGCCCCGTACAGCACATTGATCGCGCCTTCTGCTCACATCGTGACCGACCCATTAGTCGCCAAGCTAACTGAGTACGCGCAAAAAGGGGGGACGGTGATCTTGGGGGTACGCTCCGGTTTCAAAACAGAATCGAATCGGGTGACTGAGCGGCCGCTCCCCGGTCAGTTGCGCGATTTGGTGGGCGCAACGGTGGTCGATTGGTCGCCGCTGCCCGACAATGTGACGGTAACATTATCTTGTAACATTTTGTCTGGCACGGCCGGATATTGGCTGGAACACTTGGAAACGGAGACGGCTGAAGCGGTAGCAACCACGGCCGACGGCACCGTGCTAACACGCAATCAAGTCGGTGATGGACAACTATTTTATGTGGGCTGGTGGCCTACATCTGGGCAAATTCAAGATTTAATGGCGCATTTGGGGGTTACGAGCGATGTTTTGCTTCCGGCCGGGGTGGTGCATAAACGGCGGGGCGAACGTTCCATTTTGCTCAATTTCACCGATCAAGTGCAGGTGGTGCATTTGGGTGACAGGGTGGTATCTATCGCACCACGAGATGTCGCTGTAGTGACACGATGAATCGTGTCCAATTGGTATCAAGCTAAGGTGAAAATCGGTCAAATCTGCACATCATCGGCGATTTGTTGCACCGGCCTCGCCCGGTGTTGGAAACACACGGGCTGTCAGTGTGCCTTACGGCACTGCGAAAAACCGGTTTCAAACGGGTTTCAATCGGCGTAGCAGCCGGTTTCAACCGGATGTGATCAACGCACTTCGTAATAGGCGAGCGTGACCCATTCTTCTGTCGTTCCGGCAACGGGCAAAATCGCTTGCGTGGTGAACTGATGCCACAATCCGGCCGTTAATTCGTATATGCCGGGAGTCAGTTCGGCCGGAATCGCCAGCGTGTGCGCGTCCACAACGTATTTGTCGGGTGTCCAGCGTTTG
>CALECP010000010.1 GCA_937949915.1 uncultured Anaerolineae bacterium | reverse complement strand
CCGCCCACCCTCTTCACCACACACGATTTATATGTGCCAGCGTTGCTGTGTTTGGCGGCTGGGGCGTTCACCAAAAGCGCACAAGTACCCTTTCACTTCTGGCTACCGGGCGCGATGGCAGCCCCCACGCCTGTCAGTGCTTACCTACATAGCGCGACTATGGTCAAAGCAGGCATCTACTTGATGGCTCGGTTCAGCCCGATCATGGCGGGAAGCGATTGGTGGTTTTATCTCGTCAGCGGGTTCGGTGCGGCTACCATGCTCACAGGCGCGTTCTTGTCGTGGCAGAACAGCGATCTCAAGAAAATACTCGCCTACTCCACCATTTCCGTCCTCGGCACATTGATGTTGATCATCGGCATGATCGACAAAACGAAATACGCCAAAGAAGCGTTTTTCACTTTCTTGCTCGCGCACGCTTTTTATAAAGGCTGTCTCTTTATGGTCGCAGGGAGCGTTGACCATGAAACAGGCACACGCGAAATCAGTAAACTAAACGGTTTGATGCGCGTCATGCCGATCACGTTTGTCGCGGCCGCCATCGCCGCTATCTCAAAGGCAGGTCTGCCCTTTTTGTTAGGCTTTGTCGGCAAAGAATTACTGTATGAAGCGACCTTACACGCCGCTCCGTTGATCATGATTTTGACCGCGCTGGCTGTGATCGCCAATGCGATGGTGGGTGCAAGCGCGGGATTGGTGATCATCCGGCCGTTCCTCGGCCGCAAAGTGATCGTCCCTCACGACGACCATCATGCCCATGTCCACGAAGCACCCTTCAGCATGTGGCTCGGCCCGATTGTGCTATCTATTCTCAGCATCGTTTTCGGCATCCTGCCCGGTTTGCTCGATGGGCTGGGCGACGCGATCATGGTCTCACTCAGTCCGGCCGGAGAGAGTGAAAAAGCGGTGCATCTCGCCATTTTCCACGGCGCGGCTCTCTTCAAAGATGGGTTGCCCACGCCCTTGCTGCTTAGTATCCTCACCGTCGGCGGTGCAATCGCCGTTTATCTGCTACGCGATAGATTAGTACCACTGGTACGGCCGTTGCGCGGCGACGAATGGGGGTCACAACGCTGGTATCAACTATTATTGCAAGGCATCGTCAATGCTGCGGCATGGATCACCGACTTTTTGCAAAACGGCCGCCTTCCCTGGTACATCGGCATTATCATCAGCTACGCTGTCGCCCTCATCGGTGGCACACTGTTTCTGCGGTCAGCCATCAACATCACACCCGACTGGACAGGCATTCGCATTCATGAAATCATCTTGGTCGTCATCGTGATCGTCGCGGCTATCATGGCGGCCCGTTTCCGCAATGTCTTGTCGTCGATTGCCGCGCTCGGTGTCGTCGGGTTTGGCATGGCGGTCTTCTTTATTCTGTTCCAAGCACCCGACCTAGCCATGACGCAATTTGCTATCGAAACATTGTCTGTCGTGTTGATCGCGCTCATTATCGGCCGCCTGCCACGCAAAGCAGCGCAATCGCGCAACGCCTCCATCCCCATCGCCATCATGGCCGGGGTTTTGATGACCACACTTGTCATGATCACCCTCAGCCTCCCGCTCGAATCACAATTGACACAGCAGTTTGCCCTAGACAGCTATGTAGAAGCGAAAGGGCGCAACATCGTTAACGTGATCCTGGTCGATTTTCGTGGCATCGACACCCTCGGCGAAATCACCGTTTTATCAATTGCCGGGATCGGTGTTTTTGCACTCTCCAAACTCCACGCTGCCCCGAAACAGAAGGAGGAAAAAGAATGATTCTGCCCCCGTCTGAACAGCCCGACAATACCCCTACGCCTGCCCCGCTCCTCGGCTTAAACTCTGTTATTTTAGACACGGCCGCCCGTGCGCTGCTCCCCCTCTTATTGCTTTTTTCGATTTTTGTGCTGCTGCGCGGACACAATGATCCGGGCGGCGGCTTTGTTGGTGGCTTGGTCGCCGGGTCTGCCTTTGCCCTCCATGCGTTCGCCTTTGGGGTTCAGCAGTCACGAGAAACATTACGCTTTTCGCCCCGTCTGTTCATGGCGGCCGGATTGCTGATCGCGGCCGGGAGTGGCATATACAGCCTCTTGCTCGGCCACCCATTTCTCAAAGGGATATGGTCAGAAACGGTCGTCCTCCCCGCCATCGGCAAACTTGGCTCACCGTTCTTCTTCGATGTCGGTGTCTACTTCGTCGTCATCGGCGTGGTCGTCACCTTTATCTTCACCCTATTCGAGGACGCAAACAACTGATGGAATTTTTACTCGCTATCGTCATCGGTGTCCTCTACGCCAGCGGCCTCTACCTGATGATGCAGCAAAGCATCGTTAAATTGGTGATCGGTCTTGGCTTGCTGGGACACGGCGCACATTTGCTCATCTTTACGATTGGGCGCGTCAACCGGGACGTTGCGCCCATCATTCCGGCCGATAGCAAATACCTGACAGGCGCGTTTGCCGACCCATTGCCCCAAGCCCTCATCCTCACAGCGATTGTGATCGGCTTCGGTGTACTCGCGTTCACGCTCGTCCTCATCCGTGAAACAAACCGGGCTGCCCCAGCCATCACCATCGCCCAACACGAACAAGATAGCGGCGACGTAAGCCGTACCTGATATGACGTATCTGTTGATTTTGCCGATTCTCATTCCCATGCTCACCGGCGTTGTTTCGCTCGTATTTTGGACGCGCATCCGCACCGAACGCACCTTATCGCTCATCGGTGTCAGTGCGCTGTTGGGTGTCGCCGTCGCCCTTTTCCTAGAGGTATGGAATGGTGGCGATGCCCAGATACTAACGATGCAGATGGGCGATTGGCCTGCGCCGTTTGGCATCACGTTTGCGGCCGATCTATTCAGCGCGATCATGGTATTGCTCACAGGCACAATCGGCCTGATGACCACCATTTACTCCACCGTCAACATCGACCGCCAGCGCGTGGCACACGGCTACTACCCGCTCGTCAACTTTTTGTTAATGGGTATCTGTGGTGCATTTCTCACGGGCGATATGTTTAATCTTTATGTGTGGTTCGAGGTGTTGCTGATCTCCTCATTTGTGCTGCTAGGCCTGGGGGTGGAAGCAGATCAGTTGCAAGGCACACTGAAATATGTAGTCATCAATCTGGTCTCCTCCACTATTTTCTTGAGCGGACTGGGCATTCTCTACGGCGTGGCCGGAACGCTCAACATGGCAGACGCGGCCGTGCAACTGGCTGAAGTAGCACAAACACGCCCTGGTCTTGTCACCACATTAGCCATGATCTTTCTGGTCGCCTTTGCGATCAAGGCGGCGATGTTCCCCCTCTTTTTCTGGATGCCCGCCAGCTACCACACGCCACCCGTCTCCATTTCCGCCCTCTTTGCCGGACTGCTCACCAAAGTCGGCGTTTACTCACTGATTCGCATCTTCACCCTCATCTTTGTGCATGATGCCGCCTACACCCACCGCACCGTTCTCCTGTGGATGGCGGGGCTAACGATGGTGATCGGCGTATTTGGCGCGATGTCCCAAATGGAAATGCGCCGCATTTTGGCGTTTCATTCTGTCAGTCAGGTGGGCTACATGGTGCTAGGGCTGGCACTCGCCATGTCGGGCGCAGAGATCGTTCCATTGGCACTTGCTGGTACGATTATCTACATCATTCATCACTCAGTCGTCAAATCAAATCTCTTTCTGATCAGTGGGGTGGTGCGCTGGCTGCGTGGTTCAGCCTACCTGAAAAAAACAGGCGGCTTGATCACGACCCGGCCGTACTTGTCCGTCCTCTTCTTCATCGCTGCCATGTCGCTGGCTGGGTTGCCGCCCCTCTCTGGCTTCTGGGCAAAATTGACGCTCGTGCAAGCGGGGTTGAGCATAGGACATAGCTGGATTGTTGCAGTTGCCCTCTTTACCGGCGTGTGGACAATGTACTCGATGACAAAAATTTGGTCGTATGTATTCTGGAACAAGCCAAAAGGAGAAACATCTCCCAATTTTGAAAAGCCGATTGATTACTCTTTTTTCGAGCTATCTGTCCATATCGCGCCCATTTTGCTACTGGTGGTAGCGACGGTGTTGCTTGGCCTGTTTGCCGAACCGGTGATCGCGGTGGCGTTGACGGCCGCCAACCAACTGCTTGAGCCTAGCATCTATATCAAGGCGGTGATGCCATAATGTTCGCCTATCATTTGATCCTGACGGCCGCTTGGCTGGCACTAACAGGCGATTTAACAGTCTCCAATACAGTTGTCGGTTTTGTGCTGGGCTACGCCGCGCTATGGCTGGCCAGCCGCGCTACAGGCAGCAAAAGCCGTTCGGCCGCTTATGTGCGCCGCTTCGTGACGATCCTAAAATTTATCGGCTATTTCATCAAATCGATCTTGGCTGCCAATCTCAGTATGGCAAAGGCGGTGCTTTCTAGCAATGACAAATTAACGCCTGCCATCGTCGAAATCCCGCTGACCGTCAAAAACCCGGCGGCCGTTACTTTTCTCGCCAACTGGATCACCCTGACCCCCGGCACACTGACGCTAGAAGTGGCGGCCGATAGCAGCCGCTTATTCGTCCATACCTTCCAGGGTGGCGACGACATCGACAGCTTTCGTGACGAGATAAAACGCGACTTTGAAAAGCGCGTGATCGAGGTGTTTGAACCCCATGTTTGAATTAGTCGCCCTCTGGTTTTGCCTGCCCGTGTTGCTATTGTCAGTTGCTATTACGCTCGTGCGCCTCATCATCGGTCCCGACCTTGCTAATCGTGTCGTCGCGCTCGATCTGATGGCTTCTATCGGCATCGCTATTATCGCGGCGTATGCGATGGCATCGGACAACGCTGTGTTGCTCGATATTGCGCTTGTATCTGCTTTGCTGGCGTTTTTGGGGACAGTCGCCTTTGGCTACTTTCTCGAAAATCATGGCCATGCGGAGAATCAGGAGGACGTAATATGAGTCGCATCGTGTTAGACGTGATCGCTACAGGGTTTATGGTGTTTGGGACGCTGCTCATTTTGTTAGCAAGCGTGGGGGTGCTGCGAATGCCCGATCTCTTTTTACGCATGTCTGCGGCGACAAAGGCGGCGACGGTGGGCGCGGCCGGTTTGCTCATTGCGGCCGCCATGCACTTCAATGAGCCAGACATTATCGTGCAAATGGTGTTAACGATTTTGTTTGTCTTGCTCACCGCCCCGGTGGGGGCGCACATTATCGGCCGGGCTGCCTACAAACACAAAGCGAAACTGTACAAAAACACAAAAGTCGATCAGCTTGAATCTTATTACCAACAAGACGAATTATGAATTGACGTTCAAGTGGTGCAGTTCTCGCTAGACTGACGACGGCCGTTCCGGCATTGTGATTTTTGGCAAACTGCTATAATGCAGACATGGCACGAGACAAAATTCACGATGCGGTCAAACAAGCACTTATCAATGATGGCTGGACGATTCTGGATGATCCATTTCGGATCAAATTTGAGGGGAAAATGGTCGCGGCCGACCTTCGCGCCGAACGGCTCATTTACCTAACACGCGATAACGAGCGTATCGTTGTTGAGATCAAAAGTTTTATCGGCCGCTCCTTCATCAAAGACCTGCAATCCGCGCTGGGACAATATCAGATGTACGCTTTTTTCTTGTCGGCATCTGAGCAAACTGACGCGCTTTATCTGGCTGTTTCTGAGGCGGCGTATGAACGAGAATTTACCGACAGTGCTGTTCAGAAATTACTCGCCTATTTTCAAGTACGTTTGCTCGTTGTTGATATTTTGAATGAGGAGATTACACAATGGATAACACAGTAAAAACATACCAGAAAATGATCAAACAGGTGTTGAACGAATATATCGACTATATGGCAAATGATACGTCTCAGACGGAAGATGTCATGCTTTTTGATGATGAGAACAAAGCATACTCTTTGTTTAATGTCGGTTGGCAGAACGGCCGTCGCATCCAAATCATGATCGTGTTGATGCGAATCGTTGGCGATAAAATCTATGTGGAGGAAGATAATACCGATTATGATTTTGTCGAACGGTTATTGTCGGCCGGAATCCCCTCCCGCGACATCGTTCTCGCGTGGCATCCGCCTGAGATGCGCCAATACACGGAATACGCTATTGCTTAACGTCGGCCGCCGTAGGTCGAATCGCGCCCCAAACGATTGCAGCGACAACAGATTCAAGCGCAACTGAAAGAGGGACAGTCAACCCAAGTTCGTTATCAGGAACGGATCAGAGAATTAGAACGGGAAGTGCTGCGTCTGCAAGCTGAAATTTTGATGTTGCGGCGGCCGTCAAGCGAATAGTTACCTCTTTCCCCCGGCAATCGTGATCGCAGGTCGATTACGACCACAACATCTGTCAGCAATCTAGCAAGTTACTTTCAATTTGTTCCCTATTTGTAACGTACTCTGCATTACCTAAACAGTTAAAAAATATCCAATTTGCTGTAATGTACTGATATGCAAGATTTATTTGTTCATCGGACAATGCGGAATCAAACCCCATCTTTCTCCGTTCATAAATAATTACCCGTAGATTTGAAGCTGATTTTAACCAATCATGTCTAGTTGTATGGGCATCTGGTATATTAACTGAATTCAAGTCCC
>CALECP010000009.1 GCA_937949915.1 uncultured Anaerolineae bacterium | reverse complement strand
TGCAATGGTGAATAATGAAATACTTTTCTTAAGTAATGTATTTTACAGTAGGCTATGCACGTGTTAGATTTTCTAATACAATGGCAGACAAGCTGGGTATTTTCTACAATTTCATTGTGCCTATTTTATGTTTGTGTGCGTAATCAATTTTATGTGCAAAAGATCGGCAGAAGGTATCATCGATTGATAGATAAATAGAGTAATAATTTGAGATGGTGAAACGGATAGCTTCTCTTATCCACAAATGTGGTTTTGTAAATATAGCGATACTGATAGTAATCAGTGTGTTGTTTTCTCATACTCCTTTGCTGGCACAAGAAAAAGGGATAATAGAAGGAACGTTCAGTGATGATGGGGTGTGGTTGTTCTATGCGCTGGCGGCCGAATCAGAAACGATAATGACGGCTGACAGTATTGCTGAACAAGCACAGATGGCGGGATTATTTGCATTTTTAGGTGATTCTGAGGAAGGGGTGCTGGCGATTGAGCCAGGTGTGAGCAAAGAAGAACCGGGATCGTCGCATATAGACGAAATGCCGGAGGAGGTTGCTGTTGGCTTGTGGTTGATCGATGATTTTGGTGTTCTCAATTCCGGCCGTGTCGATGATGATCGCGCCAATTTAGATATGGGTACAGGTGGACAGGCTGTTGTCGCGCTACGTCAGCCTACACTCGTGATCGTGCCTGATGGCGTGGTCGCAACGGGTGCTTTGCAAGCGGCACTATCGGATACACCGACTGCGGCCGAGATCGATGCAGGTTTAGGTGGTTTTGAGATATTGATTTATGAAGATGCTGATTTGAGCGGCATGATAATTGAACTGATCGCGCCCAATCAAACGTATACGATCACAATTGCGGATCGCCAGAGCGCCCCAGACATGCCGGAAAACAGAGTAAATGATACGTTGATTGCGATTGATCTTGATACGTTGCCGTCGTTTGATGATGATTATATCGAAGCGATTCGTGTGACGGATGATGGACAAGTGATAGAAGATGAGTCGATTTTTGCGGGGGAGACGAGTGTAGAAGTGGATGCGATTGTGACGCGCAAGCAGGTGGCTGTTGCAACCGCACAATCGTCGCTGGGCGGCCGTGTTTGGCGTGATGAAGATGGTGATGGTAAACCAGACACGAAGCCTGATGGCACGATTGATCTCGATCAATTTAGAACGGCATTGCCAGATGTTGGTGTGCAATTGAGCGGCATTACTGTAAAAGGCGATACTTTGCTTTTGACACAAACAACGGGTGCAGACGGCCGCTATCTGTTTTCTGATCTCGCGGCCGGAACATATACAGTCACGGTGCTGACGGACACATTACCGGCCGAGATGCGGCCGACGGCCGACCCAGATGGCATTGAAACAGCACACACAACACAAGTGACGCTTCGTTTTGCGGACTATAATGCGGAACAAAATTTTGGCTATGCCCCTATAGAGCCAACAGCCACGCCAACCCCGATAGCGACAAATATACCGCCTGTGACGGCCGAGCCAACAGCCACGCCAACCCTGATAGCGACAGATGTACCGCCCGTGACGGCCGAGCCAACTATAACAGTAACGCCGACAGTTGAGACATCACCGATGCGCGATATTATATGGAATGATGTCGATGGCGATGGCGTACGAGAAGCGCGTGAGCCAGGTGTTTCAGATGTCCGTGTACGCTTGGCCGATAAATCAGGTGTGGTTGGCACAACGAAATCAGATGATAAGGGAATTTATCACTTTGAAGATGTGGCAACGGGTGTTTATACGCTGACGGTTGAATTGCCCGCGCAATACACCGACTATGTTTTCTCGCCGCAAACTATGACAGAAGACGATTCTGGAAATGATGCTGATAAACATGGGATTGTTCCTGCTTTTACATTTGTGGCGGGGCAAGAAGACGCTGCGCCTAACATCGGTATTGTGCTGCCTCCTGCCTCGATTGCGGGGTTGATCTGGCTTGATGAAGACGGTGATGAACTGTATAGCATCAGCGAACCAGGTATTAGTAATATCTCTATTCAATTGTTGGAAGAGATGTTGGAAGAGAACATTGTCATTGCAACGACCAAGACAGACATTGACGGTCGTTATATCTTCAACGATGTACTGCCTGGTACTTACTATGTGCGGATCGATGAGACAACGTTACCGATTACATTGCTCGAACAAAGCAAACAGCGGCGCACGGCCGGACATGTTAAGCAAGCGGCCGAAAGTATCGAAGTAGTTGTCGAAGCGGGGGGCGAATATACTGTTTCTGGCATCTCGTTTGGCTATGGCAATCCGAATGGCAATGATGGCAATGGCGCGATAGGCGACCGTGTTTGGCTGGATGCAGACGGTAACGGCATTCAAGATATTGGTGAAGCGGGGCTAGAGGGTGTGCTGGTCACACTATTTGCTGATCTTGATAATGATGGCTTGATTCTCAACAGTGAAATAATGTCCACAACCACGACGTTGCCCGATGGTACATTTATATTTACCGATTTGCCGACAGGTATTTATCGGCTTGCTGTCGATACAACGGCCGGGTCGCCATTAAACGGCTATACCCAAACAGGTGATCCCGACTACATTGGCTTTCCACCCATTCGTACAGACGACCAAACAACAGAACCGGTAGTGCTTGCGCCCGGTGATGTATATCTCAATGCTGATTTTGGTTATTTGCCGCCGATCATCAACAGCTTGGGGAATTTGGTCTACATCGACACCAATGCCAATGGGCAGTTTGATGGGCTTGATGCGGGGATTCCGGCCGTTACGCTTTCCTTGATCGACAGCAATCAAAATATCATCGCCACGACGCGCACCGATGCGACTGGACAATATCTGTTTCCCGGCGTTCTCGATGACACATATCAACTAATCGTGAGCGATACTGATAATGTGCTGGGCGCATTGGTACAAAATGGCGACCCGGATGGTGTACTCGATGAGCAGACGACGATTACATTAGCGGGCGGTCAATCGGATATGACGCTCGATTTTGGTTATATACCGTCAGGGCATACAGGCTCGCATGGTTTGTTAGGCGACATTGTCTTTTTAGATGCCGATGGGGATGGCACGGCCGACCTTGATGAAGGGATTGAAGGCATCACGGTGCAATTGCTCGATCAATCTGGCAACTTTCTCCAGTCAACGGCGACCAATGAGAATGGTAGTTACTACTTCGGCCGTCTCGATCCTGGTACTTATTCCACCAGTATCGTCGCTGCATCTGTGCCAACTGGATTGGTGATCAACGTTGATCCTGATGGTACGGCCGATGCGGTGACGACCATCACAGTAGGTAATGGCAGCTCCTTGATCAATCTCGATCAAGATTTTGGCTATGTGGTTGATCCCAATGGCACTATCGGCCGTATCGGTGGCGATATTTGGGAAGACGGCAACGCCAATGGCTTATTTGATGATACAGGCGATATGTTTGATGGTGTCACCGTCGCCCTTTACTTTGATGTAAATGGCAATGGTTTGATCGACCTGAACGACCCGATTTTGCGTACTGCTACAACGGACGCAATCGGTCACTTTACTTTTGCTGATCTCCCGGCCGATAATGTCAGCTACATCGTTGTCATCACTGACCAAGCACGTAAATTGAGTGGTTACTGGCACTCGATTGGCCCCATTCCAGGTGCTGACGGCAATAGCCAAGCACTGCCATATCCTGTCACGCTCACGCCTGGGCAGCCGCTCAATGATTCGGCCGATTTTGGATACTATATTCGCCTTGCTGCCATTGGCAACCGCATCTGGTTCGACAAAAATCAGAACGGCATTCAGGATAGTGACGAACAAACAGGGTTTACGAATACGATGATCAATTTGACTGTTTCATATCCCAACAATGATTCTATCGTGATGTCTGAGAGCGGCGATGATGGTGAGTATGCCTTCCGCAATCTGCTGGCCGATGAAGACTTTAATGGTACAGGAGAAACACCACCCACCTATATGCTCTCGCTCTCTTTTGCGAATGTGAGTGCGCCTACATTGATCAATATCGGCGCGAATGATCTGGTGGATTCAGATGATTATTTGGGCGAGCAGGCGTTTCCGATTCAGGGAGAGTCGAATGTCGTACTATTGTCTGACCCAGCCGCCGAACCGCCCGAAGCGTCTTACGATTTTGGCTTTATCGACAACCCGAACCCTGACGCACCTAATTCGGCCGTGCATACAGAGCAGGTAGCTGTACGGACTTCTCATATGCCCATATTAACGTTGCTCGTCGTGCTATTTTTGGGCACAGCAACCATGTTTCGTTTCGGCCGTTAGCCTACCCAAAAACAATCAACAACAGAAAAATTCCAGAGAATGCTTGTTAGCCCCTACTTCGGTATAATCATCCATCATTGGAGTGAATTTATGGATATTACTTGGTACGGATTGAGCTGTTTTCGGATAGCAGAAAGAGGGCTGACAACGGTTGTAACCGACCCATACAGCACCAAAGTGGGCTTGACATTGCCCAAGCTAAAGGGCGATGTTGTCACCAGTAGCCATGACGCGGCCGGACACAACAACCTCTCTGGTGTCGCTGGACATGCCCATGCGCTGACCGGCCCCGGAGAGTACGAAATTGGCGGCGTTTTCATCACAGGCGTTGCCACGCACAAAGCAGATGTTCGCAATCTGCACTTTGTTTTCAACTATGGCAGCATCAAAGTCGCGCATTTGGGTGATATTGCTCAAATCCCAACCAAAACGCAAATCGAAGCGATGGGCGCGGTCAATATTTTGCTCTTGCCTGTAGGCAGTGGTAGCGGGCTCAATGCGTCCCAAGCATCTGAAGTCGTCTCTATGATCGATCCGAACATCATCATTCCCATGCACTACAGTACACCGGGACTCAAGATAGAGCTAGAGCCACTGGATCGCTTTTTGAAAGAGATGGGCATCGGTGAGTTTGAGCATAAAGATGTACTAAAAGTATCGTATAGTAGCTTGCCGGAAGAGCCGCAAACAGTGGTGCTAACACCGAAATTATAGGCGATTTTATGCGTGTCAAATTGGTTCTACGCTGGGACATCAAAGACGAGACGGAGACAGATTACTACGAGTTTATTGTCAATGAATTTATCCCGCGCCTCAAACGATTAGGGTTATCAGACATCGAATTTTGGTACACTATTTACGGTGATGTGGAGCAAATTCAGTCGAGTGCTATCGCGCCTACTGAGGAGCAGATGACCGCTATTCTCAATAGCGATGAGTGGGATAGCCTAGAGACGCGCTTGACCGATTACGTCTCCGATCTGGTGCAAAAATTAGTACCAGCGACCAATGGTTTTCAAATCTAGCTTGACAGACGGCCGCGCATTATGCTAGGCTATCTCCGTCAATCAAAATCTCAAAAAATGGAGGTATTAATGTTCAGGAAAGCAGCAAAAAATTTCCCCACATTACAACAACATAGATACCTCGCGTCATTTCTCTGACAGCTATTTTTATTCTGTTTTGAAGTAACGGCCGCAGGTATCCCACCTGTGGTCTTTTTGATCCCCAATTAGACCACAATCGCATCGAGTGATCTTGCCCTCTGCAATTTTTTAGCATCGGCAAGGTATTTTATGGAGTGTTACGTGTCTGATCAAAAAACTTTAGACTATTGGGAAAAATATCTCGATTACGCAGAATGGAAGCGGGAACAGCTTATTACCCGCCAAGAGCGCAGACGGCCGAAACGAAAAAAAGCGGTCGCTTATGGTCAAAAAGAAGAGTTGCTGGCCGATTTAGCTGAGACATTACAGCTTGAAAGTGACTTTGACTTTACCTATACCCCCTCCCAGCATGAAGCAGGCTGGATGTTGAAAGCACTGAAACAATTTTATCAAGAAGAGTTGATTACAGATGTACTAGCGCAAGTCAAAGGCGGTAAAGAAGCCAGCGTTTACCAGTGCCGAGCGCACCCGACGACGGGCAAACAGTATGTGGCGGCGAAAGTGTATCGGCCGCGTATGTTCCGCAATTTGCGGAATGATGCCATGTACCGTGAAGGGCGCAAAACCCGCGCACTGAACGGCGGGCAACTCAGCCCACTCGACCACCGCGCCCACAAAGCGATTGCCCAGAAATCAGCATTTGGAATACAACTGAAGCATGAATCGTGGATGGCGCACGAATATGAGGCATTGCGACTGCTATTTGACGACGGCGCGGCCGTGCCTGAACCGATCCGGATCAGCCAAAACGCTATTTTGATGGATTACATTGGCGACGAGCATGGGGCAGCTCCCATTTTGCATAGTGTCGATTTGCGCGAATGGCACGACACGGCCGTTATTCGCACCCTATTCGAGCAAGCGATCAACGCTATTGAGCAACTACTTATCCACAAGTTGGTGCATGGTGATTTATCTCCTTACAACATCTTGTACTGGCAAAGCCGCCTGTATATCATCGACCTTCCACAGGTAACAGCCATCGACAGCCCCCATGCGCGTCATATTCTGCAACGGGATATTGAGCGTGTGTGTGCCTACTTCAAAAAACAAGGCGTTCGTAGCCGCCCAGATGCAATAGCGGCCGCATTCTGGCAACAGTACAACATACCTTACGAATAAATGATGTAATTTGTGTTCGCGCTTTTGGGAAGTGATGATGGCTCTTTGGGGATTCGCGTGGTTTCCCTCCCCTAACCTCTCCCCCCTTCGGGGGGGATGTCAATACACAAAATTTGTAAGAAAGTGTCTAACAGAGCCGTGACAACAACGACGCTTTGGCTGTACGGGCAGGTTGGTAGAGCGGATCGAGCGCAAGAGCTTCATCGAAATGGCTCAATGCTGCCATGTAGTCGCCGCGCATCAGGTGTATACGGCCGATATTGAAGATCGCAAACCAGGGTGTCTCATAGTGTGTCGTCTCAATCGCTTGCTCCAACCACAGCATCGCTTCATTCGGCTTACCGAGTTCTATCAAATATGCCCCGATGTCGTTATACGGATTGCCGTAATCAGGATCGACGATGATCGCTTTTTCGCACTGTTCAATCGCTTCGTCATACCGCTTCATCATGCTATACGCCCAGCCTAAAAAGGTGTGCGCCTTTGCCGTCGGGTGAATAGAGAGCGATTTTTCATATAGCTCAATGGCATCACCCAATTGGCCACGCATCTGAAAACGATAGGCTTGATCAACGAGAACCATCGCTTGTTGATAGGTAATTTGCTCGTTCATAGTAGGCAGTGTAGCAGGGCAAATGTTTACTTTCAACTATGTGTCGCTGACAAAAAGCATACTGTCATCAAATCTTAGAGAGATCAAATGCGGCCGTACCATCAACTATTCTTTTTATAACCGAATCCGAACGATATTCTCACAACTTATAGGTATAAAGTGTGCTATGGTATTTGTTCAGCAGTATGGAGAGAGTGGCATCAGGAAGCGTTAGGACATTGTGGCGAGCAATCGTCTGATTTGTATTCATTCACAAGCAATTATCCGTAATAACTCTCCTGGTCTACGGCTCCGCACAAAGTGCGGAGCTTTTTTTATGCCAGCAGTTCGGTACGCAATTGTTCGATAACGGCCGCATCGACCCCTGTTCGCGCCAGTACATACTGCTCGGCCGAGCCATAATTCGTATCCAGCCACCCGTACATGCGGTGTAGATTAACCGGCTCTGCCAACACCAACGGCTCTAATTTATTCAACGGCAAACGCAGTCGCCGCACATGTGGATTGTGCTTCAACGATTGGCGCAAATGATCCGCATAATGATTGCTGAGTGCATAATCAGCGATCACACTCTCGCGTGGCACACCCAGCAGATCGAGCAAAATAGCACTGATCACGCCCGTGCGATCCTTTCCGGCCGCACAGTGAAATACCAACGGCCGACACGCCGGATCAGCTATCGCCGTTAGCACCTCTCCGACGATCAACGCATTGCCATCCAATACGATACGAGTGTAGCTTTCCCGAAATGTCTCGATCACATTGTTGCGTCGAAAAAGGGCATTGAACAGCAACCGCATATTCGACAAGTGCGCCGGATCAACGATAGGGCGATGGCGATGGTCGATGGTGTGATGTGTCGGTAATCTATCCGGCTCTTCAGCCACTTCTCGGCCGCTGCGGACATCATAAATCGTCTGCACATCAAGTGCCGCCAACGCCTCCACCCCGACATCCGTCAGGTTGGTCAGCTTGGCAGCGCGGTACAGTTGTCCCCAGCGCGTCGTCCGGCCGTCGGCCGTTGTATACCCGCCCAGATCACGAAAATTGACCGCACCATCCAGCGCAATGATGCGTTGCGGATTGTCAGCCTCGGCATGTGGTTGTATGTGTTGGTCACTCATTGTGTGCAACTATAGAACAATGCACTGTTATAGGGTAGTCCGCGTCTCAAATTTGCCTTATTAGAACAAATATGCTACAATTATCTTGTTCCTGACTGTTCAAGTTAACGATAAATTCAAGCAAAAAATGGGCAAACACCCGTCTATTTCATGTTGTCTGGAGAAACGTTATGGCACGTATGTATCCCAATGAATTGAAGGAAATCACCGTCAGCACGGCCGAATATCACCTCTATCACCAATTGCGTGATCAACTCGACGAGCAATATGTCGTTTTTCACAGCGTCGCATGGCAGGCGATAGGGCGCAACGGCCGCCCCCAAGACGGCGAAGCCGATTTTGTGATCGCGCATCCGACAAACGGCATCCTCGTCATCGAAGTCAAAGGCGGGGCAGTCACTTGGCAACCGCAGACAAAACAGTGGTTTAGCACCAGCGCGGGCGGCCGCAAGCACATCGTCAAAGACCCATTTGAGCAAGCCCGTGTCGCCAAATACACGTTGCTCACGCTGCTGGGGCAAGCCATCGGCGAAACACGGCACATCAACATCGGTCACGCCGTCGCCTTCCCCGAAGCCTACGTGCCGGATGAACCGCTCGGTGCAGACAAGCCCCGCGCCATTGTGCTAGACATGGCTGACACGGCCGACCTGCCTACATGGACGCGCCAAGCGATGCGCTACTGGCGGGGCGAACAGTCGCGCAAGCAATCGGCGGCCGGGGAAAATGGGATGCTGGCTTTGCTCACACTGCTCGGCCGTACTCGTGAGCTGCGCCCTGTCCTCTGGGGTGCATTTCAGCGCGAACGTCAGGAGATGATCAAGCTCACGCACGAGCAATTTTTTGTCCTCAACATGCTCAATCGCCAACGCCAAGCCGCCATCGCTGGCGTAGCCGGGAGCGGCAAAACATTGTTGGCGGCCGAAAAAGCAACCCGCCTCGCCGCAAAAGGCTTTCGCGTCCTGCTCACCTGCTACAACAAAAACCTCAGCCACTTTCTCCAGCAACACATCGGCGACATTCCCAATCTGCACATCACCCACTTTCACAAACTATGTTTCGACATGGCACGACAAGCTGACCTCGTTCCCCTGCAAGGCAAAAACCGCCTCCGCTTCTACACCGAGCAACTGCCCGAAGCCCTCCTCGACGCATCTGACCACACCGACACCCGCTACGACGCGATCATCGTCGATGAAGGGCAAGATTTCCATGACAATTGGTGGCTGCCCCTCCAATCATTGATGGCTGACCCTGATGACGGCATTCTCTACATCTTTTTTGACGACAACCAACAAATTTACCGCTGGCAAGCACGCACCGAAAACAGCGATCAATCACTCGCCCTTTACCCATTTGGCTCGGCTTCTTTTCCCATCAAGACAGAGCCATTTATGCTCACCATCAATTGTCGCAACACGCAAAGCATCCACGATCAAGTGACGCGCTTTTACCAGACAGATACACCTGTGGAGGCGCGGGGGCCGGTCGGCCGCCCTGTCTCGATCAACCGCTACGCCAACAGCGACAGCTTGCAAGCGACCCTCACCGACACCGTGCGCCGCCTGACCCACGACGAAAAAATCCCACCGAACGAGATCGCCATTCTCACGCCACTATCGCGTAAAAAAAGCCACCTGTGGCTGACAGATGGCTTCCGGGGCATTCACTATACTGATCAGTGGCCGGCCGACGATGACGAAATCCACTGCAACACCATTCACGCCTTCAAAGGGCTAGAAAGCACCGTCGTTATTTTGGCCGAAGTCGATCAGTGGTCTCGCAAGATGAAAGACCTTGACCCATTGCTGTACGTCGCTTGCTCACGCGCTCGTAATCATTTGGTCGTGCTTATGCCAGACGACGCGCCCGCTTCATTGCAACGCCGCTTTGCGTGATGAGCAGCAGCAAGACAAGCCCCCACGCGAGAATGGGAAGCTGAGATGATCCGGCCGTCTCTTGTGCTTGCACCGTCACGCTCAACGGCGTAATTTCAATCTCGATCTGCTCGGTGTGCGAGATGATTTCGTTTGAGCGCAAACGGGTTGTCATCGTGATGGTGTATGTGCCACTGGAGCCGGGGTAGCCGTGAAAAATAGCATCTGTTCCCTTTGGCTGCGATTCTACGGCCGAACCATCTCCCCAATCGATCAACATGTTGTTGTAACAATTTTCACCTGTCACAACCGGGTCAAGAAAGACAAGGTTCGTACCTTCGACAATCGTTGTCTCAAAGTCGGCCGCGTGCATCACACCGGGCGCAGCGGCCGTCACCGAAAACGTGCCAAAACTTTCCGATACCAACGCCCAGCCAGTGTAATTGCTTGCCAGTGTGGACGGCAACGGCTGATAGACAAGCGGTGCATCAGGCGCAATCGTTTCATTCGACACAGTGACAAACGCGCTCGAATCGGTGTAAAAAATCACAAACGTATCTTGTTCTTCACTGTTGGGGTTGGTAATGGTGATGCCGCTCCCGGCCGCTTTATCCAAATCACAAATGCGATTGGTGCTAACAGTGGGGTCGTGTGCTTCGGCCGTCAGCAGCGTCATGCAAGCGAGCAACATAAAACAGAGGGGGAGGCACAAGCGTTTAATCACGTAAAACCGCACCTAATTTGTGTTTGGCTGTGCCGATTACCTTCTTGCGGAGCTTCTGTATATCTTTGTCGCTCAATGTTTTGTTGGGCGACTGGAATGTGAGGTGATAGGCGAGGCTTTTCTTGCCAGCGTCCAGTTTATCCCCTTCGTACACATCGAATAGCTCAACATTTTTCAGGATGAAGCCACCTGCTTTTTCCAGTGTCGCTTGCACGTCGGCCGACGGCATACTCGCATCGACCACAAACGCCAAATCTTCGCGCACGGCCGGATAAACGGGCAACGCTTCTACCTTGAATGCGTCTGGCACAAGCGTGAGCAGCACATCGAGATCGATGTCGGCCGCCAGCACCGCTTGCTCACGATCAACGCGCATATCGTATTGATCGACGACCAGCGGGTGCAATTCGCCCATGATGCCAAGCTGCTTGCCATTGGCGACCATCTTGGCAGTGCGTCCCGGCCGGAATGTGGGATGCTCCGCACTTTCATAGCTGACAGCCACCTTGAGATCGCCAAACAGCCCATCGAGCAACCCTTTGAAATCATAGAAGTCG
>CALECP010000008.1 GCA_937949915.1 uncultured Anaerolineae bacterium | reverse complement strand
AACTTAAACTGCAAAGACGATTGCGGCACGGCCGCAATCGTCTTTGACTCCGATTTCTCTCCTGTACTGAACTGATCTCTAGATACGCTGGCGTGTATGCCCGGACCAGCTAATCGCTACCAATCCAGCAAACCAGATGGTCAATAGTTGCCATTGAGACAATGTGTATGACGCTGATTGTGTCACGGTGACGGCCGTTGGCTGCGGCGCACCGGGGAAGAATGGATCGCCTGTTGGGACACCATTTATTTGATCATTGATCAGGTCTTCATCGATCAAGAATGATGTGTACGGCGTGATGATATTGTACTGTTGGCTGAGGCTGATGATGCTATCGACCCACTCCTGCGTCTCGCCATACAGCGTGATATTGGTCAGCAAGCCGTCAATCGCTTGCTGCGCCCACAGTGTGGGAATGACCGCCTCACCACCGCTATCGGTCAATGTGTTGCCGGTGTACACAATCGTTTGGGTGATGCCATTAAAGTTGCCGGTGAGCGTGATGGGGAATGTTTCTGTGATGCCTTCACGATAGCGGCCTGCCACGACTAATTGCGTCCCGATATACAAATCAGTCAAAGGTTCGGGATAGATTTGTTCCACTTGAGCGTCGCCAAAATCGAGCGCGAGGTCAGTGAGGGCGGGGCGGCTGATCGTTGTGTAGAAGTCGCTTACCCGTTGCTCAATGTCTGTGCCAGAAGCGATGTAGGTGGTTGCACCCCGATGATCTGTCGTCAATGATGTCAGCAATTGCCCGTCTGCATCTTCGCCGACACCAAATGAGAATAAGCGCATGTTCGGTGTCACAAGTGGGCTGACATTGCGGACTATCGAATCGAGGCTGGTATCTGCGCGGCCGTCTGTGAGCAGCAAAATGGTGGTCAACCGTTCTGTATCGGCCATCGCAATTGCATCGAGCAAGCCGTCTTCCATGTTGGTTGTCCCGGCCGCGCTCAGGCTATTGACATACGCTTGATAGTTGCCCGGATTATCGGCCGGGACCAACTCATCTGCATATAGATTCGTGCCGGTATTGAATGAAACGATGTTAAAACGGTCGCCCGGATTGAGACGGCCGACCACATCCAGCAATGCACTTTTCGCTTGGGTGATTTTCTCGCCGCCCATACTGCCCGATGTATCGAACACCAAAATGACATCCTTTTCGATGATCTGATCTTCGGTCACATCCACATTAGGCGCATCAACAAGCACGACGAAATAACCGTATTCATCATCCGGCTTGTATGAAAGCAGGTCAAGATCAATCGTGTCATCTGCTACCGTATACGTCAGTTCAAACGATTCGCTGGGGAAAATGTCGGCTGCTTCATACGCCACCGTTGCCGTAAAGGGTGCATCTTGTGCGATGCCAGTCGCCAGGGTGGTGCTGATCGTTTGAATCGCATCCTCAGACGACACATTGACCGTGATGCGCTGCTGGTCGATTTGCTTTGAAACATACAGACTGTTTTGCGGGAATCTATAGGTGATCTCCCCGTTGTCGGCCGTCAAAATCTGCTGATACTCGATCTCAATGCGCCGTGAATCGAACTCTGGAATGGGGAACACACTCAACTGCAATAAATTCGGCCCCGCATACTCTAGCAACGCCGGGTCGATAAATTGGCTGACAAAATCATCATAGATTTGACTCGCCTCATCTGCCTCTAGCACCTCGCCCGTAATCGGCACACCATCGATCCACATGATCAACTCGCTCACTGTCGCGCCTTCTGGCAATGGGAACAGATATTGCCCCTCTATCCACCAATCTGACAAGTTGGTGAACTGCATGTCGATGCGTGTGGTAGCGATCTGGTCGCGCACTGTCACGTCGATATATTGATAGTCGATCTGTAGATCGGGGTCGTCCCACCATGCCCAATTGGGATCGTTGACTTGGGCCGAAACAGTTTGCGCCATCAGCATGAGGCACATCGAAAAGAGGGTGAAAAACACCATTTGCTTTCTCATTTTATATTCTCCTTTGTGTTACATATATAGTGATGCCAACCAACACACGACTGACATCCCATCCTATTTTTCGCAGCCCATCTATTGGCTTGCTTTTGATAAAACCAGCATAACAGAGTTCCGGCCGTTTGTCGGTTACAGGACGGTTCGGATTGCGTTTAAGTTTGGTTATAAACTGTTACAATTCGGGCAACTTTTGCCGGGTAGGGACACGATTAATCGTATCCCTACCCGACGATCATGATTTTGGGAGATACTATGCCGACAACGATTCCTGATAATTACGCCGATACCGTTGCCCCGATGCGGGCTGACCACGAAGCGATTTTGGCGCATCTAAAAACACACGATTTGACGTGGGAGGCGTATCCGGCCGACATTGTGCTGTTGCGAGAGGAAGGGATAGCGGCCGCCAAAGCGTACCCGATTCAGGGTGTGCTGAAATATCATGGCATGAGCGACTGGGATTGGCGGATCGCGTATTTGCCCAGCATTTCAGTTAACAACGATGCGGCGTATTCGCTGACGCTGGTCGAATTTAGCCGCGACCTGACAGAAGATACAGCCACTATCAATGGCAGCCCGGCCGTCGGCCGTGATCTGGTGCGCGTCCAGCATACGCTCGACTTTGTGCGCGGCTTGGCTGGCATCGACACCCGTGCGCGGGTTGTGAGCCGCAATGTGACGAAGGCGCAGCGCGTGGGCAAAGGGCTAGGGACGAGTGCCAGTGCCAGTGCGGCGTTGGCAATGGCGGCGATTGCGGCCGTCTTCGGGGACGAATTGGCTAACAATCGCCGTTTTCTGACGTGTGCCAGTCGTTTGTTGGCCGGGTCAGGGTGTCGCAGCGCGGCCGGGGGCATCTCCCTCTGGCTATCGTACCCCGGCGCAGACCACGAAGAGAGCTTTGCTATCCAGCTAGACAACCACGATCAGCTCAAAGACCTCAGCCTGATCACCATTCCCATCGACTCGCGCATTGGACTCAAGACAGAACTAGCCCACGAAGACGCACCCCATAGCCCCCTTTACAAACATTGGATGCTGGATCGGC
>CALECP010000007.1 GCA_937949915.1 uncultured Anaerolineae bacterium | reverse complement strand
GCCGTAGGGACACGATTAATCGTGTCCCTACGGCGGTGCGTATGCTGTTTTTGCTTGGTCTGCTGACGGTGTTTGTCCGGCCGCTGGCCGCACACCCCAGCGACGAGTTCGTGCATGTGCAAAAGCTGCATTTACTGGATGAGCAGGTGGTGCTGGAGTGGGAGCTACGGCCGGGGGCATTGATCTCCCAATTATTAGTAGCACAGATCGACACATCGGCCGATGGCAACATGTCCCAGACAGAAATCGAACAGTGGATTGCTGATCAGATTTTGCTGATCGAGGCGGCCGTAGACGAGCAGCCCGTCGGCGCGTGGCAGGTGCATTCTGTCGTTGCCCCTGCCAACCCAGAGACGCTGTTTGCTGGTAAGCAAGGCATTCAGGTGGTCGCTTCGGCCGCGTACCCGCCCCTTGCGGCCGGGGCGCACGAGTTTCGTATCGAGAGCTTTTTTGAGGGAGAAGATTGGTGGATTGTGTTCGATGAAGACACGCTTGCGCCCGCTGGATTTGACCCGGCCGAGCAGGTGCAGATCGTGGAGGCGTTCCATGTGATTTGGGATGCGGTGGTGCGGTTTGAGATAGGGGGAGAAGCGGGGGGAGATCGAGATCGAGATAGAGATAGAGAGGAGATTGTGATTGAGTCCAATCTTACGGTGACGGCCGAGCGGCTGGGGGCGCTGGTGAGTGCAGACAATCGTTCGACGCGATTTTATATGATCGCTATTGCGACCGCGCTCGTTTTGGGGGCGCTTCATGCGCTTACGCCCGGACATGGCAAAACAGTGGTCGCTGCCTATCTGGTCGGGACACGCGGCACGACAAAACATGCGTTTTTACTGGGGATATTGACGACGATTACGCATACGGGCAGCGTCCTTTTTGTGGGCTTGCTCGTCTTGCTGGCTTCCCGATTTTTCTTGCCAGAAACGGTGTTCCCTGTGCTAGAAATCGCGTCGGGGGTGTTGATTATTGTGTTGGGGTTGCAACTGTTGCGTCAGCGTTTGCGCGGCACGGCCGTCGATGCACCGTCATCATTCTCTACGCAATTCCCCACGCAACCCCATTTGCATGACGGCAGCGCACACACGCACGGGGTCTCTTTCAAATCATTGGCCGCACTGGGCATCAGTGGGGGGCTTGTGCCGTGTCCCGATGCGATTGCGATTTTGCTGCTGGCGGTAGCCATTCAGCGCGTCCCGTTGGGCTTGTTGCTCATCGTCACTTTTAGTGTGGGGCTGGCGGCCGTTTTGATTGTGATAGGCTTGTTGATGGTGCATAGCGCACAGTGGCTGGGGCGTTTGGAGGCGTTCGGCCGCTTCGGCCGTTACATGCCGATTGTGAGCGCATTGATTGTGATCGCGCTGGGGGTGTTGCTGGTCGGCCGTCAATTGTTTGGGTAGGATGATAATCGATCTTGTTGGTTTTAGATTTGAAATTGCTGAACAATTGATAATTTGCTTGTGATGAGGCGGGAACAAGTCTATAATTGTGTTTTCGTCTAGCACCTGTACTTCCCTCTTTCACAGATATGTAGCATCAGGATGGACTCTTGGAATTTGAAAACTGTCATCAGGGCTTATTTGCCCTGATTTTGATCGGAGATATTAAATGAGTACAAAGCAAACTTATCAACCAAAAATTCGTCGTCGGATGCGCGTTCATGGCTTTCGTCAGCGTATGAGCAGCTCAGGCGGCCGGAACGTCCTGAAATCACGTCGGGCAAAAGGTCGCAAACAGTTAACCGTTTCGATGAACAATCATGTGAAGCGCATCAACTGGAACGCCACACGCGCCGTTTCTTATCGCGGTCTCAAACGTGGTGGCGCGAAGAACTTGAAATAAGATACACATGCTCCCACGTCAGCAGCGATTGCGACGTAGCGAGGAGATTGGCACTGTTTTTCGGACGGGCAAACGCGCCCGTCATCATTTGGTGATGTTGGTCTATCGGCCGCAGCATCTACATCCAGATGAGAACGAAAATCAGGCCGCCAGTCGTTTTTGCTTTGTCGCCAGCAAGAGAGTGGGAAATGCCGTTCACCGCAATCGCGCCAAGCGATTGCTGCGCGAAGCGGCACGTATCAACTTAGAAAACATCAAACCGGGCTGGGACTGTGTGCTAATGGCAAACCGTTCTGCGCCAAGCGCGACATTAGAAGACATCGAGGCGGCCGTTCGCGGTCTATTGAGGAATGCAGGTTTGTGGGTGGTTGCAACTTGATCGGTTGTTGACCGTAATGTAGATGTTCGAGTAGATATTTGATTTGATATGAAAACAGTAGCAATGTGGTCAATTCGGCTTTACCAAAAGACATTATCGCGGATTCTTCCCGCTGCATGTCGGTTTACGCCATCTTGTTCGCACTATGGCTATGAAGCGATAGAAAAGTACGGTGCAATGAAGGGGGGCTGGCTGGCGACTAAACGCATCTTTCGCTGCCGATACCCTCATGGTGGTTACGATCCTGTACCTTGAAGACCAGTACCGTAAGAGAGGATAATTCCTTTTGAAAGAAAAAACACGGCCGTCAACACGGCTATCCATACTCATCATTGCCTTGCTTGCCTTTTTGATGGTTGGCTGCGGGGTGCAAGTCGGAGCAGATAATTGGGCTGGCATGTCATCTGATGGAGATATTGTTTATTTGGCATGGGGTAACGAAGTGACGGCGATTGATATAGACAGCCAGCGTCGTGTCTGGTCGTTTCCGCCTGATAGCGGCGCGGTCAAGTTTTTTGCTGCACCCAGTTTTGGAGATGGCAGCTTGCTGCTGGCTGATTATGGCGAGAGCAAGGGGTTGTTTTCACCCGGTGTCAATACGTCTGTCTATGCGATCAATCCTGATAATGGTACGTTGATTTGGCGTAGCCAAGAAGTGGCATCTGATCGCATTATCGCTTCTCCATTGGCGGCCGATGGTCAGATTTTTGTCGGTACGGCCGAAAACACGGTGATCGCGCTCGATGGTAATGGCAACACGCAATGGACACAGGAAACAGAACACGCCGTTTGGGGGCAACCTTCTTATGAAGATGGTGTCGTCGTCGTCGCGTCGATGGATAAACATGTGTATGCGTTTGATGCCAGTAGCGGTGATCAATTGTGGCGTGAGCCTGTCAGTGGCGCGGCCGCATCAAAACCGGTGATCGATAACGGCCGGGTATATGTTGGCAGTTTTGATGCCAAGCTCCATGCGCTCGATTTGCAAACAGGCAAAGAGCTATGGACGGCCGATGCGAACGATTGGATTTGGAACGCGCCCGTTATCAATGACGGAAACATTTATTTTGCTGATGCCAGTGGCGGTGTTTACGCTGTCGATGCTGATGATGGTGGTCTGGTTTGGGAACAGCAATTTGATGAGGCAGATGCGATTGAAGCGGCCGTTGTGGTTGATGGTGGTATGGTGTATGTGCCTGTTGTACGTGGTGTATCCACAGATGATGAGCAGGCCGGACGCATTGTTGCCCTTGCGGCCGATAATGGTGTGCAGCAATGGGAAGTTCCGCTTGCAGGCCCATCGTTTACCACCCCTGTTATCGCAGATGGCAAGCTGGTTGTCGCCCAACAGAACAAAGAAGTTGCGCTCACGCTCACTATTATCGATCCGGCCGATGGCAAAAAAGAGCTGGAAAAAACGGTAGACGAAATAATCAACGGTGATCAGTAAGATGCTGCATGATTGTGTAGCATCAGGATAAAAATATGTGGAGTATCATTTGGAACGGTCTCATCGTTAACCCGATGACCAACCTATTGCTGTTATTATATGATGTATTAGGCAACAATTTCTTTCTTGCCCTGATTGTGTTTACAGCCCTTATTCGACTCGCCATGCTGCCTCTTACCATGAAGCAACAACGGTCGATGATGAAAACGCAAGAAATGCAGCCGCAAGTGCAAGCGATTCAAAAGAAATATAAAGATGACCAAGCGAAGATGATGGAGGAGTTCCAAAAAATCGGATACAACCCGGCCGAAAGCCTGACAGGTTGTTTACCTTTACTCATCCAAATGCCGATCTTTTTTGGACTGTATCGTGCCATTCTTTATGTGTTATCATCAACGCCACAGGGCTTGTACGAACTATCGGAACGAGCGTATGATTTTATCAATCTCACCGACCTGTTGCCGGTGAGCAATCGAGCATTATGGCTCAATTTGGGTCAGCCTGACCCGATCTTTATCCTTCCTGTTTTGGTCGCTGCTACGATGTATGCTTCTCAAAAACTGGTAGCACCGAAGAAGGATAGCACAAAGACAGGCGAGGACAATCCGGCCGCGGCAATGCAGCAACAGATGCAAGTAACAATGCCGCTCATGTTCGGGTTCTTTGCGCTTCAATTCCCGTCTGGCTTGTCGATCTATTTCATTGTTTCCAACCTTATCACTACGTTGCAGGGTATTATTTTGCGACGTAATAAGGAGAGCCTGAAAGCGGAGCAGGCGATCAATAACAAAGGTAAGAGTACGCAACCGGCCAGTAACAAAGGACAAAAAGACAGTACCGGTGCGAGAAAAACGACGAAGAATACAACAACAGAGAAGAATAGGACTAACAATAAAAAAGGCAGCCAAAGCAGGAAAAAACGTAAGCGTGGCTGACCGCATAGCTAGTACGGCAGCGTGAAACGAAAACGAAACGGTACTAGCAGGGAAGAATAAGTAAGATGACAGATAAAATGATTGAAGTAACGGGTGAGACGATTGATGATGCGATCAAGGTAGGCTTGGATAAGCTGGGAGTTGAGCGTAAAAACGTTTCTATCGAAGTAATTGATGAAGGTAGCTTAGGTGTACTGGGCATTGGCAAACGCGACGCGGTTGTTCAGTTGCAGGTATTAGATGCAGATGCAGATGCTGTAGCAGTTTTGCCCGAAGCAGATGATGTAGCAGAAGTTGCAGAAGCGGAAGAGGAAACGGCCGACGAGGTTGTTGCTGTTTCTGCGGCAGAAAAGCTGACGACAGCTGCGCCGGTAGTACAACGTGCTGCACCGCCTGATGATGATGAAATCATCGACGAGGGTGCGCCTACACGCATTATTACAGGCGATGGTGATGACACCATTTATTTGCCGACCCAAGAAGAGCTTGAGGAAGAATCGGCCGAAGCAAAAGTCGTTCTGCGCGAATTGCTTGATGTGATGGGATTAGATGGCGAAATCGGACATGAGATTCTGCCAGAAGACGAGCGCGGCCGTAAGACAGCGATCATTACCCTAGACGGCACAGATGAACTGGATGAAGCATTGGTTGGCCCTGGTGGTACAGTGCTTTACAGCTTCCAATTCATTTTGCGCGGTATGGTGAGCCAACGTTTATCGCGCTACACCAGCTTTTTGGTCGATGTCAACGAATTTCGTGACCGTCGTGTGCTGGAATTGATCTCGCAAGCAAAAGAAGAGACAGAGAAAGCACTCCGGTTCGGCCGACCCATGACCCTCGACCCCATGCCAGCCCACGAACGTCGTATCGTTCACATGACATTGCGCGATGACGACCGCATCGTGACCAAGAGTAAAGGCGAAGACAACAAACGCCGGGTTCGCATTATTCCAAAAGATTACAAACCAAGACCACGCAGCGGCGGCTACAATGATCGTCGTGGCGGCGGCTATCGTGGTGGCGGTAATCGTAACTACAACAACCGCAATCAAGGTGGTGGCTATCGTGGCGGTGGCGGCGGCTACAACAACCGTAACCAGGGTGGTAGCGGCTACAATAATCGCAACCAAGGTGGCGGTGGTTATCGCGGCAACAGCGGCGGCGGTGGCTACAATAACCGTAACCAAGGTAGCGGTGGCTATCGCGGCAACAGCGGCGGCGGTGGCTACAATGATCGCAATCAAGGTGGCGGTGGCTATCGTGGCAACAGCGGCGGTGGTGGCTACAATAACCGTAATCAAGGTAGCGGCTACAACAACCGTAATCAGGGCGGTGGTGGTTATAACAACCGCAACCAAGGCGGCGGTTATAACAACCGTGACCAAGGTAGCGGTGGTTATCGTGGCAACAGCGGCGGTGGCGGCGGCTACAATGATCGCAATCAAGGTGGTGGTTATCGCGGCAACAGCGGTGGCGGCGGCTACAATGATCGCAACCAGGGTGGCGGCTATCGTGGCAACAGCGGTGGCAATCGCAACTATAATGATCGCAATCAGGGTGGCGGCAATCGCAATCCCAATGAGCGCAATCCCAATGTGCGGAATCCCAATGAGCGCAACCCCAATGAGCGCAACCCCAATGTGCGGAATCCTAACGAGCGCAACCCCAATGAGCGCAATCCCAACGAGCGTAGCAGCAGCGACCGGGATTACAACCGTCGGGATGACGAATAGAAATAGATCGTTCGTATAAAATAAGTAGCCCCGGCCGTATCATGTGCCGGGGCTTTTTTGTATGAGGTATGTTGAAGATGAGTGGTATTAGCAAGACAATTCCGCAAAAAGAGGGCGTTGGGGCGATGGAGCAACTTTATGATGGCTCTATCAGTACATTTGAATTTCACATGCGGGGCAAGCCGTCCCGTCTTGAGGTAGGCGAGTATGTGTATACGATTTGGCAAGATGCGCTGGTCGGCCGTTGTGTGATCACGCGCATGGAATATGATGTTGTCAACCCGGACAACGGCAAAAAACAGACGTTGATCTATGTTGCATGTCCGGGAGAGCGGCGCGATCCGCCATTGCCCCATAAAGGACATCGCGGAACGCGCTATTATGATGGTGTTGCGTGGGAAGAATCAATCTGATTTGAGTGCATCGGCCGTGCCTTTACGCGCCGCCTTCTCTTTCTGGGCCAAAATTGTCTCTTCGTCTGTACAACTGACGATGTAATCACGCGCTTCTTCGGGCGAATCAGTCACAAAAAGCAGATCGAGATCACCTGGTGAGATTTTTCCTTCCCCTGCCATCGTCTCTTTGATCCACGTCAGCAATCCTCCCCAATAAGCAGAATCGAATAATACCACTGGGAAGTTTCGCACTTTGCCTGTTTGGATGAGCGTAAGGGCTTCAAACAACTCATCCATCGTGCCAAAACCGCCGGGGAAAATGACGTAACCGTGCGCGTATTTGACGAGCATCGTCTTGCGACTGAAGAAGTAACGGAACTCCATTTCGATGTCGGTGTATGGGTTGACGTGTTGCTCAAAAGGTAGTTCGATATTGAGACCGACAGAAGTAGCCTCGGCTTTGTGTGCGCCTTCGTTGCCTGCTTGCATCATGCCGGGGCCCCCACCTGTGATGATGGCAAAACCAGCTTCACCCAGCAAACGGGCGGTCTCGACGGCCGCCTGATACTGTGCTTGCTCTGGCTTGGTACGCGCCGAGCCAAAAATAGTGATAGCAGGGCCGATGTCGCACAGGAGGTCGTTGCCTTCCACAAATTCGCTCATGATCCGCATGACGCGCCATGCGTCTTTGCCAGACGGTTCGACTGAGGCTGCGGGGGCGGCCAAAAATTGTTCATCAGCCATCGGCCGATCTTTGATGCTAAATCTCATAAGTAGGTACTCCGTTTTTGTATGTGCATAGTGTAGCAAAGCGATCTTAATATGCTATCTGAAACCAATTTCAAAATTGCCCGAAACTGCCCGTATCTAATGCGAAACCGAGTCGTTATGCTAGTTGTAACCGCTGTGAGAGGTACAAAACAGCTTAACAGAAATCCTCCACACACAACCATCAATTCCATCTATACCGCACATCACAGCCCTGTGAGTGCGGTATTTTTTTTGCTGATTTGTGCAGAGGAACATCCATTTCAAGATCGGCCGAATCCGGCCGTATCTAATGTGAAACAGGCGCGTTATGCTAGTTGTAACCATTGTGAGAGGTACAAAACAACTTAACATAAAACCTCCACACACAACCATCAATTCCATCTATACCGCACATCACAGCCCTGTGAGTGCGGTATTTTTTTTAGGGTGTGAAATCATACATGCGCCCCGTCTCATCAAACCACCCGCACGGGCAAGCACTGTCACCCGGATAGCCTGCAATCGGTAAACCAGATGGCTGACAGGGCGTGGTAGTGGGTACTGTCCCCGGCGTTTTCAGAAAGGGCAAATAAATGTGCGTTGTTCCGGCCGGGGCAATACGCGGTTTGGGGCGATATTGACATGGCTCCCACCCTTGCCCCACTGTTCGCAATGGCACTTTTTGCAGATCATTGGTTGTGCGCTCCACCTTGTAGAAAAACACTTCCATCGGAAATTGGGTGGTGAACACCGTATCCAGCACCGCGCTGGGACAGTTTCCGGCCGTCATGCACGGCTGATACGCCACATCAGGTGGCAACACATATTCGGGGTACAAAATCGCGTCCCATTGCTCGAAAAGGGTGAGCGATGTCCCTGGTTTGAGATCATGATCGACCCAGCTTGCACCCATCGGGATCAACATGCCATTGATATGATCGATAGAGACATAATAGGTGTTGCCGATCAAGCCCCGGATGCGATAAGTCCGGCCGCCGAATACTTTGTCCGGCCGTGTTTGGTTCGAGGTCGCATATTGGTCGAAGGCAGGCGGGAACTTGACCAGCACGTAATCTGCGCCCTGCAAATCGGTCGCTTGTTTTTGTGCTGGATACCAGAATCCGCCATGACGGCCGCCGCTGACCACCGCTCTGAAGCGATCCCATACTTGGTCGAGCAGTCCTTGTAAAATCGAATAGCCACTGCTCTCGCCACTGATGAACGAGTTAAACGTTTGCGATTCGCTAAAGATGGGTGTGAGGGTAATTTTTTGTGGCGCGTCTAGCGTAAAGACGGCCGTCAGATCGTGATAGAGTGTGCCGCTTAATTCGATTTCACAGCCAGAATTGGGGGGCAATATAATCGCGCCGTTCGCATCGAACTGTAATTTTGTGTCAATCGGGTGATAGCGCGACAGACCATCATAGCCACGCATCGGCTGCACCATCCCACCTTCCCACAGTTGGGTAAATGCGACTGCATCGGCCGTCACATCTTGCCCTGCACTAAAAATTCGCATCGTGCCACCGGGCTGAATACTTGCCCACTCATCCAATCGTGCCGGTTTGCCCAAACACAACACCTCATCCCCTTCATTCATGTCATAGCTAACAGTGATCGTGACCGTATCGCCGTCCCGTTCGCCCGATACATATTGCACCATTCCCTCACCGGGCTGATAGACGACGATTAGCTCTTGCAGTTGTGCTTCGGGAATCAGACCCACGAGATCGGCAACGTGAATGCCTTTTGGCTCAAGCCATGCCGGTGCGGCCGATTGTGCCTGAACGGGCAAAACCAACAGCAGCCAAACGGTGGCGAGCAGAGCAGTGAATATCAATTGTGTCCTTCTCATCGGCGGGAAGGATACCGATGTTATGCCTGTTTTGACAACTGAATAATCGCTTTTGATGCGAGCAGAAGCGCACAGATCACGATGGCCGAAATAACAGCAGACACACCGCTTGTTGTCTCTGTCCCTGCCACCGATACGGCCGTTGGGATCGTTGTTGCGGTGCTACACAAAAAATCGTTGCGCCGCTCCGCGCTGTCTGGCATATTGCCGCCGTGTGTGCCGTCAGGATATTCATAGTACGCATACGCACCGATAGGCAAATTGTTTGCCAGCAACGCCTCATTGAGCAATTGGCTGTGGGCAACCGGCACCACATTATCCTGCGCGCCATGATGGATTTGGATAGCGGCCGGGAGACGGCCGACAAAGTGAATGGCTGACCGCATCAACAATTGCTGCCGCGCCTGTGCCAATGTGAGCGTTCCTGCTTCGTACTGTTCTGCGATATTGACAACTGTGGCATAAAATGGGCCTGCGCCTTGCCCCTTTGTCATGATCTGGGCCACAGTTTGCTCAAGAGCCGGGTACGTCATGTGGTCGGTTGCGCCGAAAAAGTAGACCGCCTTGCTGATGCGCGGATCGCGGATCGACTGCAAATAGCTGACTGCACCGCCACGACTGCCACCGAAAACGCTCATATCGGCCGCGTCTGCTCCCGCATAGTTTGCCAGCGTCCCATTGACCAATGCCAACACATCATCAATGTCGCCATCAAACTCGCTCACTTCTCCCCCCGATTGCAGATCGCCAAAGCCCAGTGCATCCGCCGCCAACGTTTCGCCCCGAAAAGAAGGGACGACGAGAAATTTGTCGCGCAAGCAATCTGTGCCAAACCCACCCATGATGCCGGGGCTGACTCGGCCGATCCCACCATGATTGAGAATGAGCAACCCATACGATTGAGCCGGGTCATAGTCGGCCGGGTAGCGCACAAAACCGTAATGCGTATTGCCAGCCACCCCATGCGATACGACATCGACGGTAAATTGATTGAATGTGCTTGTGCCAACCGTTTGCCAGTTGTACGCTTGCACATCCCGGCCGTTCCAGTCTGCCCACACCGCATCGATCTCCGCTTCCGTCGGTGGCTCAAATAGCGGCGCGATGTTTGTTTGGGCAACGGCCGTGCCAGCCAGACACACCAGTGTAAACAAGCCAGTGAGCATTAAAAATAAGCGATTCATCTCAATCATTCTCCACATTGCTTTTATGAGGTAACGTTGGGTGCGATTGTACTCGAAATCCCTAGTTGCTCTATCACACTTGGGGTTGATGGCGTATAAACACATTCGTGTGGAACGAGTAGATTCCCCCAATTGGCATGATTAGCATGATGCCGTTGTGTGGCTACAAACTCTGTTATGTCCTCGATTTCCAATATCCATTCCTTCGCATAGCTAATCACATAATCACCTCTCAAGCCAAGCTGGATAGCCCGACGTTCTGTCTTTTCTCCTTCTGGATCATGGTCGGGATCCCATTGCAATCGCACATCGGAAGTCGTTACTTGTTGCTTCCATGCTGCATGAGTGGGGTAGTGCTGTGGTTGATAAGATGAATGCACTGCCTCTGCCAAAATCAACTCGAATGCTTCCCGTTTGAGTCGAATTGCCAAGACAGTTTCTTGATCTGTCTTTTGCGCCCAGCCACATCGAAACATCATCCAGAGAAAGTTGGGCTTGATCCAAGTCATCCGACCCAGCTTAAAACCATGCCCAAAGTAACCGTGCGCGGCCGCAAATCGACCGATAGACGGTTTATATGCTTGGTACACAATGATCGACTGTTCGTCATACTGCGCCATGATATGTTGTCCCTTTTGCGGCCATTGTGCAGCTTGTTCTAGGTAAGGTGAAAGCTTGATTGCGTCCATTTTTTTATCCTGTTCGTGTTTGTATGACACAATATAATTGTTTGATTGACACATTGTCAACCAGTAATTTTTTCAGACCATTGTGGCTGCGGGTGCGTCTAAGTTCTGTGTAAGTCCCTTGTTTCGATCCGAAAGTCACGCTGGAAAAATTTGATTACTTCCAGAGAGGCTACACAACTTTTAGACGTACCCCCAATTCATACACATCTTGCAAAAACCAAGTGAAAATGTTAACTTCATATTCGTTCCACAAGAAAAAATTTGTGATTTGAGCCAGCTTCAATGAAAACTCTATTTGACTTAACTGCACTAAAACATCCTATTGAATTTTTGAATCTTAGCAAAGGCTGTCTGAGACCATTGAAGAAAGCAGACATACACACCATTGCAGACATAATTGACAAGGGTGAGTCGATTAGTTCAGTAAATAGGC
>CALECP010000006.1 GCA_937949915.1 uncultured Anaerolineae bacterium | reverse complement strand
CTATGATCACGGTCTCTGTGCGGCTGTTTGGCGGCTTGCGGGATCAGGTGGATGGCGCGGTGCGCGGCCGTCTTGCGCTCAAGCTGGCGGCCGATGCCACGATTGCCGATGCGCTGACCGCGATGCACATCACTCGGCCGGTGCTGACAGCACTCAATGAGGTGCATGATACGGCCGCCATGTCTCCGCTTGCCGATGGCGATATGCTGCTGGTGTTTGAGCAGTCGGCCGGGGGATAAATGTCGTTAGCAACGATACAGGCTCTAGTCGATTTTGCCCCGCATTTGTATACGGCCAGTCAGGTGGACGCTGCATGGCATATCGAACGGCGGCCGGGTAGCTTTTCACCTTCCTTTGGGCGCAAGAACTGGCTGCAAATCACAGCCGATGCGTGTAAGTTACGGCTGACATCCCCAAAGAAACGACAAGCACCTATTACGATTCCGTGGGCAGATCGGCCGCAAGCGATCTCGTTCGGCCGCACAATGGAAATCGTTGGCGACACAGATACGAAGCCGCTTTGGTTGCAGCAGCTTGGCTCAGACACAGAGGCGCAGGCGTTGTGTCAAGCGATCAATGCGCTGGCGGTGCTGTGTGGCGGCAAAGCGATCCGGCCGCTACAACGCACATTGTTGCCGATAATGGGGCTGACACCAGGCGTATCGGGCAGTGCGGATGTGTGGCGGTTTGGGCGGCAGCAAGGGCAATCGGCCGTGCAGATGGAGAGGGACGGCCGGTATAGATTGACGGCCGTGGATGGCACGTCATGTTGGGCAACGGTGCGTGGTGAAATTGTGACCGCGCTCCATTTTTATCGCCAAGACACGCTGCCGTCACATTGGCAAATGCTCGGATTGCACCGCGCTCTATCGGTGGCACAATGGCGGCGTTTGCTTCCACAGCATCATTTTTCCTTCGATACAATGACACAAACATCCCCCAATCGTTGGATGCTGGTCTTCCGCCAAAAAGAGGCGGCCGTGCCATTGCGTATCAAGTTGTGTTTTCGTTGGGGGAAAGAGTCAGGCGACGATGCGCCTGACTTGTTTCATGCGCTGATTATCGAGCAGAGCGTTTGACATCGCCGATAAGCAGTGTGGCGGCCGTTGTTGTCGCCATCGCAACAAAGGGCAAGAAAATAGTGTAGGTAATAGGCTCTACATCAAAAATAATCTCACCCGTCATATCAACCGATGAAGCCAGTATCTCGGCCGCGTAGGTGTTATTGGTCTCGTCTTTCTCAGCTAATACATTGTCCGGGTCAGATAGTAACTGCAATTCATACTCAGAAACCCCTACATCTGTAAAGACAACTTCAATTTCTTGGGCGTTGTAATCACCACCCAAAAGATCGACGACTTCAACCGTTTGATTGATGCGTGTACCATCAGTCGCCACGAGGGTTGCTTGGATTTCACCTATATCAATCGGCGAAATACCCAAATTTTGGACGTTGACGTAAGCGGTGATATTTTCGCCGTCAGAGACTACTTCGGCCGTATCGACGTGCATGTCTGGTGCAATGTAGTCGAGAAAAACTTCGCCTGTCGACGTGAGATCGCCTGTATCCCACTCAAGCAAATTGCCGTTAAAGCCACGCGGGTCATCAAAGCTGAATTCGTAATCATTTAAGCTATACCACGCCCACTGCTGTACGAGACGATTGCCATCGGCCGGAAGTCCTGTATTTTCGTCTGTAGCCGTCATAAAGAAATCGAACGTGGCTGTCATAAACGCATTGACACGATCCCGTTCATAGCCTAATTCTCGCGGCATCAAAATACCATATTCATAGATGACCAACGCGGAATCACGATAACCATTGTTCGCCATCCATTGCCGAAAGTTGACGATCTGCTCCTCAAAGCGTTCCATATCGTCATTATCATTAATCGGCACTTGTACACCGATGTTGTCATTGATACCGGGGGGAATACCCGCGCCGTGTCCCGATCTGACTTCGTTCAAAACCATGTTGTGAACGTGCCACGCATCCGTAGGCAATCGTTCGCCATACGCATCTTCGTACTCAGCAAGAATCATGTCAATATAGCGCATCCGCAGGGGTGAAGGCTGTACAACACCGCCGATCACGACAGAGCTGGTGGGATCAAGCTCTTTGATATGATAATAAAGGGCGTGATAGATGTGGGCATAATCTTCCGGTAGCTCGTCATCTTGCAGATTGTATTCTACGCCTTCTATGATGATAGACGGCCGATCCATTTCATTGCCGATGACCCATACGCTCCCGGCCGGAAAATACGGCACAATATCATTGAGCTGTGTTTTTACATATTCAATTTGGACATCACGGCTTGGGTTGCGGGGTCCGCCTCGATATAAGCCAGGTTGAATATCAACAACTGGGACGACATCCCATTCTTGGGGCAGACGTATACCTGTCCGGGTACGATGCTCTACCAAACAGTCAATACCGCTAAACATTTCTTCTGTACGGGCATCATAGGGAGTCGCTTTGACAAGGCAGAAGCGCTCGTGCGGGGCATCAAAGAGAAAACGGTCGTCGGAAGCATGATTATCAGCGAAGGCAATACTCCCTACGGATAACCATGCTATCATCAGACATAAGCCAATAAAAAAGCCGATTCTATAAATAAATTGTGTAAATGACATAGGGTGCTTATTTAAGCAGAGAAGGAAGAGTATTAGCAAGAGACTTCCTCTATTGCTAATACTCTAGTTAAATTAGCTCTCTTTGCTAGAACGTGAGACGACAGCAATGGAAGCGATAACCAATGCAGTCAATGCAACGGCCGCAACATTCGTGCTATCAATCGCTGCGATGTTACTGATAGATACGGCCGTGGGATCTTCTACCACTGAGAAGTTCTCGACAATGACAACTGTGCCATCTGGCAAAGAATAGCCAAGCTGAACATTGTCATCTTTACCTAGATCGATCAAACCAGCATAGCTAACAGTCAAACTGCCATTTGCAGCAATCGTTGTGCCATTTGGAATGGTAATGTATTCAAAACCACCTTCGCCATCTGAAAGAACGAGATAATATCTGTCTAATGTGGCTGGAAATGCGTCTCGATTTGCAAGGGTGATTGTGCCTGCATTAACATCAACACTACCAACCATAACACCGAGTGTAAGGGTATTGGTTTGTGCAAATGCCATGCTTGCAGTGACAAGAAGCAGTGCGATGAACAAGCCAACTCCTGCCAATTTACCAGTTAATTTTATTTGTGAACCCATGATATTCTCCTTAGTTCGACATTTGCTCCTTTGGGCAAAACATCTTTTTTTTTACTACAACTTGGTTGATGAGCAAGGTTTTCAATTATTATCTTGATAAGTGTCTATATCATTCCTATCCGTAAAATCTCAAACCTAGCACCGTTTCAAATAGCTTTAATTATGCTAGGTTCGAGAATAACAGACCGATGCGCTGTAGGCAACATTATCTTTGTTTTAGATATACTTTGTTTTATCAGTAAATAAAAAACGAGCGTAAGCTTATACAATTATGAATTGTAGAGTTACGCTCGTCCATCTGCTGGTTAATGCTGACTATTGCTCAGTAGATGTGCGTAGAAATGCACCAGCTGACACAGTAACCAGCGCAAACAATGCGATGGTGATGACATTAAAACCATCAGCAGCAGCAACATTGTTCAATGACACGGCCGTAGCACCAGTAACAGCCAAATCAGAAAGAACAGCTTGTTCCCCTGTATCAGGGTCTGTGTAAACAAACTGGATCGTATCACCTTCTTCGAGCGTAATACCCAAGTCGCTGAAATCAACGTTGAGGATGCCATTCCCTGGAACGATTGTGTCGCTTAATTCGATTGTGTACGTCATACCATCACTAACGATGATAATAGACGTGTTGGTCAACGTTGCTGGCGTAGCATCTTGGTTGACAAGGACAATCGTATTATCATCGATATCATTGATAGAGATGCCTAATCCCAATGTTGGAGTTTGGGCAAAAGCCAAGCTGGCTGTGACGATAAGCAACACAACCAATAAACCAATACCTGTTAATCTGCGCGTTAATTGAGCTTGTAGTTTCATGATCTTTCCTTTTGTTATTTTGTCACCATCTGTATAGTATGTGACTATTTTTTTATCTCATTATCTCAAAGATAAGATACCATTGTCGTTAGTCAACTTGTGACAATCCCACCACCCTTTTTTGGTGTAGTATAGTCACAACTCATCAAGCATAGCAGAGTCAAACACGCCACACCATTTTTTATTGGTTACAAAATGGTTAGAGTTTATTGACTATCCACAATGGTAAGTATGTAGATGTTTGATCGCATCCTCTATGGATAACGCCTCTGTCAAACAATGGTTACTGGTACATGCACGGCCGTTTCGGCCGCATATACCGTTCGCATTTGATCAATGATACGAGACCAAGCGTAATTTTGTGCATATTGATTTGCTTGGCGACCCAGCTTCTCCCGTAACGCCTCATGTTCTAGCAAATCGTAAATTTTTAATGAGAGTGCTTTGGGGTCTTTTGCAGGCACATGGAAGCCCGTCACCCCATCCTTGACCAAATGCGCCAAGCCCCCCACCTCGGACGCGATCACAGGCGTACCCATCATCATCGCCTCCAGCGCAACCAAGCCAAAACTTTCATAATGAGACGGCATTACCACCATATCGGCCGCCGCATAATAGTTGGGCAGCAACATTTGGTCTTTTGAGCCGACAAACGTTACAAAGCGCGTGATCGCCAATTCGTCTCGCAACTGCTGTAGCCGCTCCATCTCCGCATCCAGCGTCTCCGCCCACGGATCGCCCCCCACAATGACAACGCACGTCTCATCTAATATCTCATGGCAGCATTCATCAACCAGCGCCACGGCTCGCAACAAGGTGTCTATCCCTTTCAACGGCTCGATCCGGGCAGCTAATAAAATGATGCGCTTGCATGGGTCATGTCCGATCCGGGTTTTTGCCTCAGCCTTTGGAATCGCTGCAAATCGTTCGGGGTCAACGCCTGGCGGGATAACGGCAATTTTGGCAGGGTCGGCACCATACAGCGTGATCAACTGCTCTTGCTCCGATGGCGTGGCCGCGATCAGGCTGTCGGCGATCTCTTGAATCACTTTTGTCTCGCCGTCAATGCGAATCTGGGGCGCACGGTGTCCGGCCGAACGCGCAATTTTATTTTTCATGTGTCCCAATGTATGGAACATATGAATGATCGGCAACGGCCGCCCCCACCGCTCGCGCAACTGCCCCGCCACGATACCAGACAGCCAATAATGACTGTGTATCAAGTCGTAGCTGATTTGTTCCTGAGCGGCAAAAGCGATCACGCCTTCGACGAATTGATCGAGATGATCAGCCACCTCAGTCGGTTTCAAAAATCGCTCCGGCCCGGCCGGAACATGGATCACCCGCGCATTATCACCCAATTCATGAATAGGTGGAATACAATCATCCTGAGAGCGCGTATATACATCAACCTGAACGCCCCGACGGCCGAGTTCGCGGCAAAAATCGCGGACATACACATTCATGCCACCTGTTTTTTTACCGCCCAGCATCGCCAATGGACAAGTGTGTACACTGAGAACTGCAATACGTTGAATTGAATCGTTCATTTAGTTATTGTGACGCGCTGGATGTCCGTATCGGCCGCACCAAAACGATACTTATACGTCTCATCACCACGCAAAAAGTCAAAGGTGTGATGCCCCTGTGCAATCGCCATTTCGATAGCCCGTGCAGACACCACAACGCCCAAACTGAGACGGCCGACCTTCTCAGGATCAAGCCCCGAATTGTAAACCCACGTCCGCCCCCGATAAGCAAAATTAAAAAGGGCAGCCACCGCTTCGCCCTCTAGTTCGACAAACATCAGTTGCAGCATCCCATTTTTCTGGGCAACGGCCGCCACCTCATGGAAAACGGCCGTGCGTCCCTCATTCAGCCACGCGCCCTTCTCCGTCGTGCTTTTTTGCAGAAGCGTCAGGAACGTATCGACGGCCGCCTGTATATCATCTTCGGCCGTCACTACGCGAATCGTCGCCTCTGCCCCAGCCGCACGGCGCAACTTGCGCTTGATCTCATGTCGCTGCTTCTTATCGAGCGATGCCAAATAATCATCAAACGTCGCGGGGAGCGGAATACACGGACACACTTCTGCCCGTTCGACGGCCGCACCCAGCCCATGTTGCGCGGCCAACGCCTGCACTATCGCGGCCGATGGCGACCAATCAGGCAAATTCCACAAATCGAGCGTATGCCAAGCCAGCGTTTCATCCGCCAACAAATAAGCGAAAACGGCCGCCCACACGGCCGGAGCATCCTCAGCGGCCGCGATAATATCGAGGTAATCCGTCTCCTCTTTACTCGCATTGAACACCAGCACACCATCACGCACATTCAACGGCACAATTCCGACCAAACGGCCGTCCTCTCGCGCCACCAGCGTATGCAGCTCACCCATGCCCAAATGCGTAAACCACGCCCGTTGATAAGCCAACGTCTGGAAAGGAGTATCACTCATGCCTTGCACCGCCAGCGCATCCCACGCATCCGCAAGCAACGTAAACGCCTCTATTCCTTTTATATGCTCAATCGCTACCATATTGCTCTATCCCGCAAAAAAAAGATGAGCGAATTGCCCATCTCGATCAATTTATCATGAGTTTAGAATGTCGGTATAAGTTTTGTGTATAAAAACTTATCAAATGACGAGTGATGAATGGACTGATGTGTTATTTGACACTTGAAACTAATTTCAATACAACCGACAAATCAACCGGCTATACCACTCGTCATTCGTCATTCGTAACTCGTCACTGAATCAGTTCATCAGGAATCGGGGTCGGCGTAGGCGAACGGCGGCGCGACGGGTCGTTTTCAATCGCTTTCTCCACATCATCACCCCAAAAAGCAGCCAGTCGCTTCATCGAATCGGCATGATACGAATGAACGCGATACAGCGTATTGACATCGCGGCGTAACTCTGTCACCAATGTTTCGAGTTCATGGAATTTTTCTTCCATATCGCGCTGACGACGGTCAATTGACACATTGCGCTGATCGATGTCTACCGTTGTGTTTTGCTTGCTGCGCTCATAATCAAGTAAAAATGCTTCCCACCGTTTTTGCTGCTGATCACTGTTGACACGGTTTAGCTCCGACGTTTCTTTCATCTGTGTTTCAACCTGTGTCTGCCACCGTTCAATGTTACCCAACATCAATTTTGCTTGACGATGCTGGTCATGCACAATACCCCACTGCTGCTGAAAACGCACCTGATCATCTTTATATTCGGCAAACGCTTGCTGCCACCCCGTCACCCGCTGATCGCGCTCAAACTCAGCCAACCGGATTTTGTCCAGCCACGATTTAAGCTGCTCGATCATATCGCGGTACGTGCCATCCATTTGATTGATATTCGTTTCATTGCGCGTCGCGGCCGTCATCGCCCCATCTATGCGGCTGGCTGTTTGTCGGTTGGCACGGCCGACATCGCTCACCTTTACTTCTAACTCCTGTATCTGCGTAATCAACCGCTTGATCGACTCACTGTGATACGCCGAGCCATTGATCGCCGAGTCCAATTGATCATCCAATCCCTTGAACCGCGCTTGCACCCCATTGATCATGTGCAGCAAGCGCGTCTCCTCATCCCGCCGCCGCGAAAGCTCTTCCTGCAACCGCGCCACTTGCGGCAACTGTTTTTGAATAGCCGCAATATCACGCGCCACCCCTTTCGATTCTGTGCGCCGCATCTGATTGAGATCGAGTGTGCTATCTGTCCGGCCGCTACTGGTCTGATTGATCCGATCCAGCAAATCACGGCGCAACGTGGTGAAACGTTGATCGAGATCAGTCGCAGGCGTAATCGACCCCTGTGCCTCCTGTAACCGCTCCTCAAGCTCACCGATCTTTTTGTCTCGCGTATCCAAATCAAACTGGTATTGCTCCAGCTTGCGCTCCATTTCCGCCAGCTTGCGATTGCTGTTACGTCGCTCTTGGTCAAACCACTCTAACCGTTGCCGAATATCGTCCAATTCTGCCATTATTTACTCCGTTTTGCTTACTCCAGTGCAAGAGCAGCAACTCGAAACAATTATACTACGCTTGCTTCTCCAATGACTTAAATTGATGCGAATACGCAACACCTCTCATGCTTGTATGATAAAAATGCACGGCGAAACCAATAAACTCTAATCCTCACTCAACGATAGTGTACGCTCATACGGCAGCCACCGCTCGGCCGCGCCATAACCGTCGGCGCGTAGATCGATCCCCATGTCATCTTCCAGCAGCTTGACGATGCCAGTAGACCACGAATCGCCACCATACTTTGCGCTGGCTCGCATCATAATTTGCTGCACCAAGCCACCCATTTCGAGCGGGACGTTATTTTCACGGGCGATGTCCATCGTCAGGCGCATATCTTTTTGTGCCAAATCTAAGATGAAGCCATAATCATAATTGCCCTGCAAAATCGGCGGCCCTTCTGTCTCGGCGACAAAACTGTTGCCACAGCTTGCCTTGATCGCTTCGTATACCGCGCCTGTTTCCAGCCCCGCGGCCGTGCCAAACATCAGCCCTTCGCCCAACGCCCACAAATGGATGAACGCCAACATATTCGTCATCACTTTGACAATGCTTGCGCTGCCCACCGCGCCCATGTAGATCACCGGGTCGCCTGTCACCGCCAGCAACGGCCGATATTTGTCAAATGTTTCGCGCTTGGTGCCAGCCAGCACGGTGATCTTGCCTTCGTATGCCAATGGGATGCCGCCTGTGACGGGGGCTTCGATGATGGCGATGTCGCGCTCGGCCGCTTCTTGTTCGATACATTGCAGCAATCCGCGATCATTGGTGCTGTGGTCGATCCACACGCTGCCCGGTCGCATCGCTTTTAGCACGCCGCCGCTGCCCAGCATCACCTCTTCGATAATCGGCGGGTTGGGCAAAACGGTGACAACTGCATCGACTTGCGCTGCCAGCACGGCCGCACTCTCGCACCCGGCCGCGCCCTGTGTCACCAGACGAGCAATCGCGGCCGCATTTTTGTCATACGCATACAATTCATAGCCAGCGCGGAGCATGTTTTGCCCTACGGCCGTACCCAGTTCACCAATGCCAATCAGTCCAACTTTCATCATGTTCTCCAAAACATTTTCTAAATTATAAATTGCGTTTTCGCCGCCGATGATGAGCGTTTTGCTCTATGCGACTTTCTCGAATTGTCTGCCACTTGGCTGGTTTCGTAAACAGACGGCCGTTGTGCGCCACACCGGTTGCTAACGGTGCAACGGTGATATATCACGGTTGCGGTCACTCCCACGCCGTGCTATTATCTCAGATGGTAATCGTTCGTGTGTATGCCCTTGCTTGCTGCAAAATCAGCGCCATACACACCTTCACAATATGCAAATGATGAGAAGAAAAGGCTATTGGTTCTCCCCCAAAAAGACGAATGCACACCCAAGCAAACGTCCGTGTCGCCTTCTACCATCACACAAGCAGCAGCCGAAAGAAATAATAAGCCGAATAATTTGTTCACCCCTCGCTATCGAGAGCGCATCATTGTCCTTTCTTTAATATAGCGAGTTGCACACAATCAAGTTAGCTATGAGAAACTCACATAATCAACGGAGGAGTTGTTGTGAAAGATAAAATTTCGAGAGATCAAATGTACGAGATTCACCCACGAATCCCACTCGCACACAAGCAGTTGGAAGAAGGGCGAATCACCCGCCGAGAATTTGTTCGCTTTGCGACATTGCTCGGTATGTCCGCGACCCTTGCAGTAGCATGTGCGCCAGCAGATGAAGGGAGCGGCGTGGTAGAAGATGATGGCGATATGGCCGATAACGGTGTGCCAAAGCGTGGTGGCATGATCACCATCGGTATGGCGACAGACCAAATCATCGACCATCCTGCCCGTTTATCTTGGATTGAGGGATCAAACGTGGTACGCCAAGTTTGCGAAAACCTGACACAGACCAATCCGGGCGCGATTACCGTTCCCTTGTTGCTGGAAAGCTGGGAAGCAAACGATACAGTTGACCAATGGACACTGAAATTGCGTGAAGGCATTCTGTTCAATGATGGTTCGCCCTTTAACGCAGACACTGTTTTGTTTAACTTTGGCGAATGGCTGAACCCAGAAGTTGGTTCATCTATGCTCGGTTTGCTGGGCTATCTCGATGGTGACATCGGCCGCGTAGAGAAAGTGGATGACCTAACGGTACGCCTCAATTTGGCGCGTCCAGAGATCGGTGTACCTGAAAACCTTTTCCATTATCCCAGTGCGATTATGAAAGAGGGCTTTGGTGGCGACTTTATCAAAGAGCCGATTGGAACAGGCCCGTTCACGTTAGAAGATTATGTTCCTGGTGAGCGCATTGTGTTGAAGGCACGCTCTGACTATTGGGGCAAGAGTGAAGATGGTAGTGCGTTACCTTATCTCGATGGCATCACGTTTGTTGACCTCGACAAAGATGCGTCTGTCTCAGCCTTAGAAGGTGGCGAAATCGACACATTCTACCAACCACGTCCGGCCGATATGGCTGCGCTTGACGGTGCTGACAACATCACATCAAATGTGGCGAGTACGTCATCTGTGACTGTTTTGCGGATGCGGATGGACATAGAACCGTTCAACGATATTCGTGTCTACAATGCCGTTAAAAAGTGTCAAGATCGGCAAAAGATTTTGAACTTGGCATGGTTAGGCGCAGGCGACTTGGGTGCAGATGCCCATATCGCGCCATCACAACCAGCCTATGCACCGCGAGAGATTCCAGAGTTGGACATCGAAGGTGCAATGGCATTGATGGAAGAATGGTCGGCCGATACGGGCAATTCGTTGCCACTTGCCGTCACACTCGTCACCAAAAACGACGATGGTGAAGCTGAATTTGCTCAAGTTCTCAAAGAGCAGATGGACAAAGCTGGCTTTGATGTCACGCTCGACATCACAGAAGCGGGTGGCTACTGGGAACGCTGGGACGAAGTATCTCTCGGTATTACCGCGTGGACAGACCGGCCGCTATGCACCATGTTGATTCCATTGGCTTATGTCGCTGATGCTGAAGGCAACCCTGTACCGTGGAACGAAACACGCTGGGTCGATGACGAGTTTATCGAAGTGTTTAACGAAGCGGCCGGAACGCTCGATCTCGAAGCACGGCGTGAACTTGTTGGTAAGCTGCAAGACATCATGCTCGAACGCGCCCCCATTGGTATTCCATACTTCAAGGGCGTTGGCTCATTGCTTAACTCAAAGGTCAAAAACGTACCTCTCAGCCCCAACAGCTACTTCATGCTGCACGAAGTGTACATGGAAGAGTAGGCAGCGCGTCGTATGAAATGATAGGAGGTACACATAGCGCACCTCCTACATCTTATTTTTCCTAACGAACCGCACACTTCGTTGGAATTTTGAATGACGGCAGTCTCTACCCACTGAGACTGTCGTCCTGTTTTTAGTCTAGGACTTACGCAAAATGTGCATGTAGAGACGCAAGATTTTGCGTCTCTACCGGGGAACAACCGCCAAGTGCGTAAGCCCTACAATCGGTATTTTTCCAAGATAGCGAACTTCGATTGCTCAATTATCGCTATCGCACCGTATGAGGTAGTCAATGGCAAGATTCATATTCCGCAGCATTATTTCAACTATCGTTACCATGTTGCTTGTGTCGATCACGCTCTTTATCTTATTAGAGTTTGAACGCCCCAGTGTGGCAAAAGAGAGACCGTGTAGCGGTATTATTCGCAAAATTCTTGGCATTATGGCAACGCCAGAGCAATGTGTTTCTTTTCGCAATCAGCTTGGTATCGATCAGCCGTTGCCGCTTCGTTATGTCGATTGGCTAGCTGGCAATGATTGGCGAGCAGAAAGCAAAACAGGCTATCCGTTGGTCACGCTCGACAATCTCAACAGTGGCGAAGAAGAGTGGTGGATGGAAGTGGACGGCCGCTACATGCAGTTCGAGATCGACGGCGAAGATTTAGTCGCACTGGTACGCCAGGAAGATGGCTTTGTCGAACGCGAAGTGATGAATGACCTATGGCGGCCGAACGACGATGGCGCAGGCGAGCAATTTTGGGGAGTCGATAACAAAGGCCGCGCTGTCAAATGGCTGCTTGGCTCAGGCAAAACGGCCTTTATCAGCACCCAAACGGGCTGGCAAGAAATCGACAACGCGCCTGATGATTATTTGCCACTACGCAAAGGGATGTTGCGCGGTGATCCGGGCTTCTCGCTCCGCACCAACCGGCCGGTCAATAGTCAAATTTTCCGCCGCATTCGCAACACCGCCCTGTTGGCGGGGCTGGCCTTTGCCGTTGTCATGCCGTTGGCGCTTGTCTTGGGCATCGTCGCAGGTGTCAACGAAGGCAAATTGATAGACCGGGTCATTTCGGTAGGAGGGTTATTCGGCACTGCCACACCCGAATTTGTCACTGGCATGTTGCTCATACTGGTGTTTGCGATATGGCTCAAGATGTTCCCGGCCGTATCCGTTTTCACCACCGATAAATTATCGTTATCCGACTGGAAAAAGTTCGCGCTCCCTGTGCTGACGCTCACCACCGTCGAATTGGGCTACATCATCCGCATGACCCGCGCCAGCATGGTCGAAGTGATGAATACATCGTACATTCGCACGGCGATTATCAAAGGAATGCCGTTCAAACGGGTTGTCTTCAAACACGCGATTCGCAACGCGCTGATGGCACCGATTACGATTATCATGTTGCATGTCAACTGGTTGATCGGCGGTATCGTGGTGGTCGAAGCGATTTTCGGCTATCCCGGACTCGGCACATACATTTATGACTCGGCGATTTTTGGCGATGTCAATGCGCTGGAAGCGTCAGCGATGGTGACAGTCTTAGTAGCCGTTGTCACCCGACTTTTGGGCGACCTCGCTTACACTTATCTGAATCCTCGGATTCGGTATTCATAAGGAGGGGATGATGACTGTAGCAACTGCAAAACCAAAAGCTCCGCCCGGACGATTCGGCCGCTTCTTGAAAACGGCCGCGATCATCTTTGAGTCGCGTGTCGCCACCATCGGCTTGTTCATGGTGCTGTTCTGGATAGTCGCGGGCTTGATCTCGCTCGTCTGGACACCGCACGATCCCAATGCCAGCGACTTTATGATCAATCAGGGGTCAAGCGCACAAAATTGGCTGGGGACAGATGCGCTCGGCCGGGACGTGTTCTCTCGCGTCATGGCTGGTACACAAGTTATTTTGTTGAAAACACGTATTCCTGACATCAATTGGTTTGGGTCATTTACGACACCGAATTTTGTCATGCCTGGTGGCGTTGCTATCTGGGGTGTGCTTGGCTCACTCACACTTGGCTCCGTGCTGGGGCTAAATGCTGGCTATCGTGGCGGCTGGTGGGATCAAGCGATTTCGCAAGTAATGGACGCGCTGATCGCTTTTCCACGCATCGTACTGTATTTGGTCGTGATTGCGGCACTCGGCACAGGCGACCTTGTGATGGTGCTGGCGATCTCGATTACGGGCGCACCGGGCATTGCACGGCTGGCGCGTAGTCTGGCACTCGATATTAAGACGCGAGATTATATACGTGCGGCCGAAACACGTGGCGAAGGCAAAACATATATCATGTTCAAAGAGATTTTGCCCAACGCGCTCGGCCCCTTGCTCGTCGATGCGATGTTGCGCGTCGGGTACGCCATTTTTACCATCGGCACACTCGGCTTTTTGGGTGTCGGATTGCCCCCACCAGAGCCAGATTGGGGTAGCATGATCGCCGACTCGCGCAAATTTATGCGGAGTACACTGTACCCCATTCTCGCCCCTGCATTTGCCATTTCCTCACTCGTCATTGGTCTCAATCTATTTGCGGACGGATTGCGCGAAGAAATCACACGTTTCCAAAAATAAGGGCGCAAGCATCATGAAGAAACAACCCGTCCTTAAAGTAGAAAATTTAGCCATCGCATACAAAGTGCGTGGCGGCGAAATCGAAGCAGTGCAAAACGTTTCGTTTGAAGTTAATTCAGGCGAAACGATGGGCATTGTGGGTGAAAGTGGCTGCGGCAAAAGCACCGTTGCATGGTCAATTGTCAACTTCTTAGGCAGCAATGGCTATGTCAAACGGGGCGATATTTTGTTCCAGGGCAACAGCTTGGTCGGCAAATCGGGTGAGGAACTGCGGCGACTGCGCGGTGATGGCATTGCGATGGTGTATCAAGACCCGATGCAGGCACTCAACCCCTCATTGCGCCTCGGTGACCAGATGACCGAAGTGCTAACCGTGCATAAAGCGACAGCACAAAAAGAAGCGGAACGCCTTTGTATCGAAATGCTGGAGCGCGTTTATATGCCCGATGCGGCGAACGTGATGAAGCGTTACCCGCATCAAATTTCGGGCGGGCAGCAGCAGCGTGTCGTGATCGCAATGGCGTTGCTCAATAATCCGGCCTTGCTGATCATGGATGAGCCGACGACCGCGCTTGATGTGACGGTTGAGGCGACGGTGCTTGATTTGCTCAAGGAGCTACGCACCGATTTTGACACGGCGATCATGTATATCACGCATAATTTGGGCGTGGTGGCGCGTGTTTGCACCAAAGTAGGTGTGATGTACGCGGGTGAAATGGTAGAACGTGCGCCTGTTGAAGAACTATTCGCGCTACCGAAACATCCGTATACACAGGGACTTTTGCGCTGTGTGCCAAAGCTGGGCAGCGATAAAGATAGCA
>CALECP010000005.1 GCA_937949915.1 uncultured Anaerolineae bacterium | reverse complement strand
GAAAAAATGCCCTGGTTGAGCATCCATTTTGTCATTCCGATGGCGTTGCTCATCGGCTGGTACTTCCAAGAAAAGTTCCGCGATGTCTCTTGGCGCAGCTTTGTCGATGACAATAGTCTGGTGCTGACCGGGCTGGGTGTGGTCGTTCTCAGCGTTGGCTTGCTCACTTTCAAAACATTGGTGATCGATGTGCGCGGCACGGCCGATCAATCGACTGGAAACCTAACCAATCTTGGTGCGCTGATCGGCCGGATAGCAACCCTTGTCGCCCTGTTCAGTCTATTTACCTACTTTGTCAAAAACAGCGAAACGGCCGTCATTCGCCGCACATGGCTGCTCGCCTCCTTCATCGTTCTCAGTGCGCTCACCATTCGCTTCACCTATCTCAGCAGCTTCATCAACTACGACTCCACCCGCGAATTTATCGGCTATGCACACGGTGGACAGGCGACAAAAGCGCAAGTGATGCGCCAAATCGAAGAAATATCGACGCGCATGTATGGCGACAAAAGCATCGACGTGCGCTTCGATGATGATTCAAGCTGGCCGATGCACTGGTATTTGCGCGAATATCCCAATAATCGCTTCGTCGGCGGCAATCCGGGTGCAGACATTACCGATGCGCCTGTTTTGGTGATCGGCAACGACAATTGGACAGAAGTGGACGCGATTGTACGGAACGATTACGAATACGAAACGTACACTTATCTGGCGTGGCCGATGGAGGATTATCGCAACTTTGGCTGGGATGCGACGTTTGGCATCGGCCGAGAAAATCGCGGATTGGGTAGTGCCGATGTCCGTGAGGCGTTGTGGGACATCTTCTTTTATCGTGACTATGACAAATATGGCAACGTATTTGGTGGCACATACCGTGAAGGGGAATGGCCGCTGCGGGACGAATTGCGCCTTTATATTCGGCGCGATGTATTAGCCAAATTATGGGACAGTGGAATCCTCGGCACAGCGTATGAACCGAAGATCGATCTGTACGAGCTGGGCGACATCGAAACGGCCGCCGATCAAATATACGGCGGCACGAATGGCAGTGGCGACGGGCAGCTAAACGCGCCGCGCAACGTGGCGGTAGGCATGGACGGCCGGGTGTACGTCGCCGATAGCGGCAACCATCGCATTCAGGTGTTTGGGGCAAATGGCAGCCCGCTGATGACGTTTGGCAACTATGACGAGACGGGCGCGGCCGGGACATTTAACGAACCCTGGGGCATTGCGGTTGACGCACAATTTGTGTACGTGGCAGACACCTGGAACCATCGCATCCAAAAATTCACGCTAGACGGTGACTTTGTGGCGCAATTTGGCAGCAGTGGGACACCGCCGGAAGGCACAGAGGGTGGCTTGCTGTTCTTTGGCCCCCGCGACATCGCGCTCGATGCGGATGGCAATTTGCTTGTGACCGATACGGGCAACAGCCGTGTGCAGATCATTTCGGCCGATGGTGACTACATCAAATCACTGGGCGCGAACGGCTTTGATCTCGGTCAGTTCAGCGAACCGACCGGGCTGGCAGTTGCGTCGGATAGTACATTGTTTGTCGCGGAGGCGTGGTCACGGCGTGTGCAACGGTGGGCAAACCAAGATTTTGCGGTTGCGACGATTGAGATCGATGCGTGGGATGGCACATCACTAAACAACAAGCCATACATCACTATCGACAATCAAGACCGCGTGATCGTGTCTGATCCTGAAGGGTATCAATTGCTGATTTTCAATTTGGAAGGGGATTATCTCGGCCGGATCGGGTACTTCGGCACAGATGCCAGCAGCTTTGACCTACCGACTGGATTGGCAACGGACGCAGATGGCAACATCTATGTGGCCGACACCAATAATCATCGCGTGATGAAGTTCCCGCCCTTGACGGTGGATACGCCGATTGTGGTAGAAGAGTAAGAGCATCTGCCACGGTGCGGGATCAATCTCGCACCTTTTTACCCATTTTCATTGTCGCCTGTCGCTGGCTTGGGGGCATAGATTTCCGGCCGACACGGATCATACGCTTCGCCCAAAACGAGCGTGTAATAGGGCGTTGTTCCCCGAATCGGGTCGAGCGTAATGTCGTAGTCGTCTTCGCCGATCACGCCAGAACGGCCGACACCGGTCAGCCATGTGATGATGTCGGGGTATGCGCCGCGCAGGTTGGCGGCATGGAAAGTGAGAGATGTTTCGGCCGCTGGGGGTGGCGGGTCTGTATTGAAAATCGGGACAAAGCCGTACCATGCTAGCATTTCGGCCGTGAGATCAGTCAGTTCCGGCCGACCCGACGCATTGATAATTTCGACGGCAACCGTCTTGCGCGACCATCCTAATTGCGGCAACTGATACAGTCGCTCCAACGTTTGACGCATCACATCCCCATTTGGAATATACGCTGTCACCGGCCCCTCAGACGTTTCCCAGCGCATCGGGTACCATGTTCCAGATGGCAAATAATGGCTTTGCACCCCATTGGAACGCACCGCTTCTGCCATCGCGGCTAGCTGTAACAAACGGCCGATGTCCATATCTGTCTCTATATTTTCTTGGTACGTCTCCCATAGCTCCGGTGCTTTTAGCATCAAGCCTGCATCGATCCCCTTGTCCAAAATAGCGCGGATCAATTGTTGTTGTCGCCGTCCCCGGTCAAGGTCGCTCGTCGTCATGCGTGAGCGGGCGTACCACAGCGCGGTATCGCCGTCCATCTGGTGAAAACCGGGATCGAGCGCAAATCGTTCGTAATTGTCTTCTTGATAAATGTCGAGGTCGGGTGCTTTTAGTCGCCAATCTTCCAAACGGCAGCCGACGGCGAGATTGACCCCGCCCAATACATCGATCACGTCTCGGAATACGTCGAAGTCGATCCGGGCATGGTAGTGAATGGGGATGCCGAAGTTGTACAGAATTGTTTGGCGTAGGGTGGAGATGCCTCCGAAGGGCGCGGCCGTGTTGATTTTGTACATCGTCCAGCCCGGAATATACACATACAAATCACGGGGCAGCGTCAGCAAATTAGCCGTTTTCTCTTGTACGTTGACCGACACAATGATCATCGAATCGGTACGGCTGACCCCACCACCGCTCTCAGCATCGTCATTGCCCATCAGCAAAATGTTGATCGTGCCGTCTGGCATGGGGATGGGTGGCATGAGCGTGGGAACGGGGACAATAGGCGTGGGCGCACCAGCACGGACGCTGCCGTTTTCGTTGGCTAGGGGGATGGTGTAGTGGGTGCGCGGGGTGGGCGTGGGGGTCGGTGATGCGGTAGAGGTTGCTTCAGGTGTGTCAGTGGGCGTGCCTGTAGGCGGATTGGTGACGGTGGGGACGGGGGTGGGCGAGGCGGGGGCGGAGAGTGGGGTTGTGTCTGCTGTATCGAGCGTGATGGGCGCGGCCGTGGGGAGGGGTGTGGGCGTTTCAGTTGGCACGGCCGTTTCGGCCGCAGCTTGTGCCACTTCATCTTCGCTGTCGTTTTCGATGCGACTTTCGGCCGCTTGTACCTGGCTGCCCAGTCCTTCTCGTGCAATGGGTGTGGGGGTTTCGCGGCCGGTACATGCCGTTAGCAAAACGAACAATAAGCAGATGAGAAGAAGGCGCGGCCGTCCAACGTTATAGTTTTTCACCAAAATAAGGCTCCATGCGTCTGAAACAGAAATAGCCAACCAACAGCACGACAACAGACGTGAGAAATGTCCGCAAGAAGAAATCGAGTCCCATGCTGGCGGGGCCATCGCTGCCCAATGTTCCCCACAAAACGGTACGATAACCGTCGATAATCGAAGCCATCGGGTTAGCCCAGCGCATCACCCGCGCCGCGTCAAACGCGATCCCGAACCGTTCGATTGTGCCAAATTGCTCTAATGTATAGAAGATGGGCGAAAGGAAAAAGAGGGCGAGCATACCGACATCGAGGATCATGGCGACATCACGGTAAAAGACGTGTGCGGCACTGAGTAGATAGGCCAGCCCCAGCGTGAGAATGATCTGGGTAAGCAAAATAATCGGTACCCAGAGCGCGTGAATGGTCAACCCAATACCAGAAATGTAGAGCGCGGCGATGAGGACGGTGATGGCGAGGAGAAAGTTGACGAGGTTGGAGAGAACGACGGCCGTGGGCAGCAATTCACGCGGGAAGTACACTTTTTTGACAAGTGGGGCGTTGGTCAAGATGGCGTTCGCGCCACCGACCACGCTGCCACTGAAAAAGTTCCACGGCATCAGGCCGACGAGAACGAAAACGGGATATTGGCGGATGTCGTTGTCCATTGCGCTAAAGACGAGCCAGAAGACGGCCATCATCAGCAAGGGGTTGAGCAAGCTCCATAGAATGCCGAGTACAGAGTTTTTGTACCGTACTTTAAGGTCGCGCATGACCAAATTTTGCAGCAGGTAGCGGTAATGGAGCAGTTCCCGGCCGTGCGCTTTTAGTCCGGTGGGTTGCAACGTGGTCGCTGTCTCTGTGGCGTATGGTGGCGCGGTTTTTCCTGTCTTGTTTTTGTCCACGGCGGCCGATTATAACCTACTGTGGAAAGGATTGTCTGGTATTTCCTGACACACATCGGCCGCTGATGTTGTTATAATGTGACCTTTGAGGCAATTTACGAACGAGGAGTCAAGCGATCATGCTCTATACAAAAACGGTCACAGCGGCCGACATGAAAAAACCGCTCTCGCTAAACAATCAGTTATTCACCAATAACAAATACGCCTACTACAAATATCTACGCGAAAACGATCCAGTACACAAAGGGAAATTGCTTGGCCCGGTTTCCAGCTACTTTCTCACCCATTACGATGATTGCCTAGCAATGCTGAAAGATGCGCGGTTTGTTCGCAACCGGACGACGGCGACTGGCGGCCGACGCTTGCCTTTCCCTGTCCCCAAATCAGTCGAATTGTTGATGAATAGCATGATCAATGTTGATGAGCCAGACCATCGTCGCTTGCGTGGATTGGTGCATAAAGCGTTTACACCGCGCACACTGGCCGCTCTGTCCGGCCGGATCGAAACATTGACGCACCAATTGATCGACCAAGCGGAGGGGAAAGAGCAGATCGAGTTGATGGAGGCTTTTGCGCGGCCGATTCCAGTGACAGTGATCGCTGAAATGGTGGGGGTAGAAGCGGAGGAGATGCCCCGTTTCCATGCGATGATGTATGCGTTGAGCGATGGTATGAACGGGATGAAAATGCCGAAAACGCTGCTGTTTGATATGCCAAAAGCGGTGAAATTTGTGAGCGGCATTGTCGAACGCAAACGGTCAAAACCGGGCGATGACATTATGACAGCCCTGATCGAAGCGGAGGAAGATGGGGAGAAATTGTCACACGATGAACTGGTAGCAATGGTATTTTTGCTGGTGGTCGGTGGCTATGAAACAACCTACAACTTGATCACCAATGCGGTGTACGCGCTGCAACGCCATCCAGAGCAGTTGGCGATGCTGAAGGCAGATATGACGCTGCTCGATTCGATGATTGAGGAGGTGTTGCGGTTTAATGGGCCGCTCCAAGCAACGAAACCGGAGTATCCGACAGAGGATGTGACGATCCGGAGTGTGACGATTCCGAAGGGGGCAACGGTGCTGCCGCTCTTGGGGTCAGCCAATCATGATCCGGCCGTGTTTGATGATCCGGCCGTGTTCGACATCACCCGCCAGAAAAACCAACATCTAGGCTTCGGCATGGGCATCCATTACTGTCTCGGTGCGCCACTCGCCCGTATGGAAACAAAGATTGCGCTCCAGATTTTGCTGGAGCGCAAGCCAAATTTGCGCCTAGCCGTAGACCCCAGCCAAATAGAAGTGGAAACACGAGCAGGCTGGCATCAATACAAAGCGATGCCTCTGTTTTTGGATTGAGTTCCGGTGCGGGATGAATCCCGCACCTGTCTGCAGGAAAACCCGTTAAAAACGGGTTGTTATTCACGTCCAGACGCACCTGCGAACCGCTTTTTCCGTATGCCAAAAGACTCAAGATACCTATCAATAGACAACCAACACATGCACCTACTCGTCACTCGTCGTTCGGCACTCGTCACTTATTAACCAACGGTTTCACCTGTTTGCCAATCAGTTCAAATGCTTGCAATAACTTCTCGTGGGGCAAGCCAACATCCATTTGGAAGGTGAAGCGGGAGATACCACCCAATGCTTCGCTGTGACGCACAATTTTGGCGGCGACTTCTTCTGGTGTGCCGACCACGTATGCGCCCCGGAATCCCGTTTGGGCATCGAATTGGCCGCGTGTGGGCGGCCGCCAGCCGCGCTCCCGGCCGATGCGCGTAAACATGCGCTCCCACCCCGGATAAAAATCTGCAACCGCCTGTTCCCGACTTTCCGCCACATAGCCAAATGAATGCAAGCCTACTTTCAGTTGTGCGGCCGGGTGTCCGGCTTTTGCCCCTGCCTCGCGGTACATGTCGATGAGCGGCCGGAAGCGGTGTGTCTCGCCGCCGATGACAGCGACCATGAGCGGTAGACCCAGCGTGCCAGCCCGGATAAATGAGCCAGGTGTGCCACCTACGCCCAGCCAAATCGGGAGCTGCTTTTGTAGCGGCCGGGGATAGATCGCCTGATTGTTGAGCGCGGGGCGATATTTGCCTGACCAATCGACCACTTCATTGTCACGAATTTGGAGAAGCAGACCGAGCTTTTCGATAAAGAGATCGTCGTACTCGTGTAGGTTTAGCCCGAACAGCGGAAACGATTCGGTGAACGACCCCCGGCCGACCACCATTTCGGCGCGACCTTGCGAAATGAGATCGAGCGTGGCGTAATTTTGGAAAGCACGGACAGGATCGGCCGCGCTAAGAACGGTGACAGCACTGGTGAGACGAATGCGCTCGGTACGGGCGGCGGCCGCGGCCAAAATCATCGCCGGGGCCGAGTCGAGGAACTCTTTGCGATAATGCTCACCGATACCAAATACATCTAGCCCTACTTGGTCAGCAAATGTCATGCGCTCCAATAGTTCGGCTAATGCTTGGGTGCGGGTGTGTGCAATGTTTGTGCTGTTGTCGAGATTGACGGCCGCAAAGCTGTCGATGCCTATTTCCATACTGTTCCCTTGTTGCTTCCTTAAAATATGTAGTCGCTAATTTTCTGTGTGATTAAAGCAAAAAAAGCCCCTGTCAGCTATGCTGGCGAGGGCTTTTTGGTATTGTGTTTATACAAATGCGTATGCGTTACATCTGGAATGTTTCGTGGACAGTTACTTGTCCGCCATACGACAAATGGGGATGTTCGGCACACGCTGCCACGGCCGCGTCTAGGGATTCGGCCGCAATCACCGTGTAGCCAGTCACATTGGGCGCAATCGCACTGCTCTCGCTAACCACACCACCCGCGCTCACCGTCTTTGCCATGCTAAATGGGTTGCCGCCATCGACAACAGCTTCGCCCATCTGACCATACCACGCACCCCAAGCAGCCATCACTGCGGCCGTTTCTTCTTCGTTCTCCGGCATTGTGCCACCGGTATAAAGCAAAACATAGTTTGTCATTGTCTATCTCCGTATTGTTTTTTATCTTTCATTTCTCAACTGAAATGCGGTTTGATTATATCACACCAGCCCATATCAGAACAAAAGTTCTTTTCGACAAGCGGAACGGGTAGGGTTTTTCAGTATATCAGTCGGCCGCAAACAACTTATCTTGTTGATTTCGTCATATTGTCGCTACAAATATCGATGAAAACGCGATATTTGGGTGCGAAAAATCAAACTGACATACGGATTGACTGAAACACTGAAAAACCGTGCTGAAACCTGATACAAGCTGGCAATCCAACCTAGCGAAAGATAAAATGCGCTCTTGGACACTATCCTGACCGTATTCACCGACAACATTCTGCCCATTTTTATTGTGGCGGGGTTTGGCGTTGCGTTGCGGCTGATTTGGCGCGTCGATCCCAAGCCGCTCTCACACGCGGTCTTTTATGTACTCAGCCCTTGTTTGCTGTTCTCCTCGCTCGTCAATTCCCCCATGTCGGCCGCGCAACTAGCCTCCCTCGCCGCATTCGCCTTTGCCAACGTGATAGTGATGGGCATGATCGGGTATGGGGTCGGTCGCCTTCTCCGGTTGCCCAAAGAGGCGATCATCATCGTCGTGATGGCCGCCATGTTTAGCAACAACGGCAATTATGGACTATCGCTCAACCAGTTGCGCCACGGCGACATCGGGCTGACGACAGCGATTCCGTACTTTGTGATCTCGGCCGGACTGATGTACACCGTAGGCGTGATTATTACGTCATCAGGCAAGCAGCCATGGCCAGTCGCATTGGCCGGATTGCTCAAATTGCCGATCTTTTACGCATTGTTAGCGGCCGTACTGGTATTCTTCACTGGCTATGAGATTCCGGCCGCCCTAAACAACGGCATCACCATCACTGGCAACGGCGCTATCCCGCTCATGCTCGTCATTTTGGGGATGCAGATGGCAGATATTCGCCGCTTCGACGAGATCAATGTCGCCCTTCCGGCCGTCATTGTGCGCGTTCTCATCGGGCCGCTCGTCGCACTGGGCATCGCCACCGCATTGGGCTTAGACGGTCTCAATCGCTCTGTCTCTATCACGCAAGCCGCCCTCCCCGTCGCCGTCTCTACCATCATCATCACCACCCAGTTTGATGTGATGCCGAAAGCGATGACAACGACCGTCGTCCTCTCCACCCTGCTCAGTCCGGTGCTGATGACGGCCGTCATTCAATTAATGGCTCTATAATTACACTATGAACGATCAACTCCGACGCGGCACTGCCTTTTTGCAGCGCGGCAAACAAAAACAAGCACTAGAAACGCTCGAACCCCTTTTTGCCGAACACCCCGACAACTTTGATGTCGCCCTCAATTTGGGAGCGGCCTACATTCTCGACAAAAAGTTTAAGCAAGCAGTCGCCATTTTAGAGCCGCTGCAAGAGGCGCACAGCGACAACGCCAACCTGTGGACAAACCTCGGCGCGGCCTACCTCGGCAATCCGGTGCTGGCCGACGACGAACGACAATTCAAAGCGGTTGTCGCCTTTAGCACCGCTCTCAAAATCGACCCCAAAACGCCCAATGTCGCCTATAACTTGGGCTTGATCCACAAAGACCGCAAAGAGTACGAAGTCGCCTTTCGCTGGTTTGGCATTGCCCTAAAAACAAACCCAGACGACAAAGATGCCGCGTACTGGCTCGAAAAATTGGCAACGATAGACGAAGAGGAAGAAGAAGCGGCCGACAAATCTGACCTCTGAGCATTGACACGTGGACAAAGCAACCGCCCCCCCATTAACCGTCAACATAATGACGGCCGCGCTGACACCCGGAGACGCAATCGGCAACTACATGCTGATGTGTGCCGAAATTTTGCGCGGCTGGGGGGTGCGCGTCCATTTGTATGCCGATTATGTCGCGCCTGCCCTGGCAACCCAAGCGAGCCTGAGCGCGTATTATCGGCCGACGGACGCATCGATCCTGTGGTTTCACTACTCGATCTGGAGCGACAACATCGCCATCGCCCAGCAAACGAGCGACTTTGTGCTGGTCGATTATCATGGTGTGACCCCACCCTCCTTGCTCGATGGCAACCCGCATGTGCAACGGCTGTGCCAAAGTGCCATCGACGCGCTGCCCGACATGCACACGTGGGCAGATGCGGCCGTCGTCCACTCCACCCTGACAGAAGACGAACTGACGGCCGCAGGCATGGCACCGGCCGCGCTTTATCGCGTCCCGCTGGCCATCGATCTCGCCAAATTCGCCACCATCGACCAGCCATTAGCCGACAAGCTCGCGCACGTACCGTATCTGTTGTTTGTCGGCCGCATCGTGCCGCAAAAAGATATGCTCGCCAT
>CALECP010000004.1 GCA_937949915.1 uncultured Anaerolineae bacterium | reverse complement strand
TGGCTATCGACCACTGCGCCCTGCAAATGCAACGGCCCCGCCATCGTGTAGCCGTCCGGTTTTTCATTCATCGCCACGCCCATTTTTGCCAATTCGCCAGCTAACACGCTGATGCGATCTACTTCTTTGACGCGCAACTCTTGGGCATCGGACACGCTGCTGTTTCCGGCCGCTTGCGACAACGCCACCGTCAAGATCGGGAACTCGTCGATAGCGCGGACGACAACACTACCCGCAATTTCCATGCTGTGCATTTCGCTAAAGGTGATGGTGAGATCGGCCGCTGGTTCGCCCCCCGTCACGCGCTCGTTTGCAATCGCTAGGTTTGCGCCCATCCCTTCCAATAGCTCGATAATGCCGGTGCGCGTCTCGTTCATACCACAATTTTCGATGGTGATCTCAGAGTGCGGAATAATCGCGGCCGCCACTAATGGAAACGCCGCGCTCGAAATATCGGCCGGAACAGTCAAATCTAGCGGCTGTAGCCCCGCTACAGGTGTAACCGAAATCCAGCCATCATCTTCGGTAATCGGTACACCCATCGCGCTCAACATGCGCTCTGTGTGATCGCGGGCTGGCCCCGGTTGATGCACTCGTGACACGCCATCCGCATACAGCCCAGCCAGCAATACGGCGCTTTTGACCTGTGCGCTGGCGACTGGCATTTCATAAGAGGCTGCTTGTAGCTGCGTCGGTGTGAACTGCATAGGGGCTTTGCCGTCGGCCGTTTCGATTTGTGCGCCCATCGTCGCCAATGGCACGGTGATACGCGCCATCGGCCGTTTACGAAGCTGCTCGCTGCCGTCCAGTACAGACGGAAATGCTTGCCCTGCCATGATGCCAGCCAGCAGCCGAATGCCTGTGCCAGCATTCCGCAAATTGAGCGTTTCGGTGGGGGCGACGAGACCATGCAAGCCCCGGCCGTCAATCGTCAAATCCCATGCCGTCGGCGATTTTTTGTCAGCGATCACAGTCACGCCCAGCGCACGCATTGCGCCCAGCGTGGAGAGCGGATCACCGGCCGGGAGCCAGCGCCGCACATAGCTCACGCCATCGGCGATACCGCCGAGCATGACAGAACGATGGCTAACTGATTTGTCACCAGGGACGGTGATTGTGCCTTTGAGTGGCGTGGTCTGGGGGTAAACTTTGAGTGCTTTTGACATGGTGAGGGTAGTTGAATGTTAAAAGGTTAAGAAAGTTAAAAAGTAAAGAGTTGCGTGTTTATGCTGCCAGCATCGCATCCACAATCGGCAGCAGTTGGCTGAGGCTGGTGATTGTGTGGTCGGGAACAACGCCTTGTTGGTCACGGTCGAGATGCTCCGGTTTCATTTGGACGGTGGTCATACCTACAAAATTGCCGCCGCGAATATCGGCCGTAGGATTATCGCCCACCATGATCGCTCGGTCTGGCACGGTGTTCAACATACCCAGTATACGCCAAAAGACGGCCGGGTGGGGCTTGATGTAGCCGGTATCACCAGAGGTGATTTTGGCATCGAGACGGCCGACCAGCCCAAACTTTTCCAGCTCTACTTCACGCATCCACATCGGCTGCCAAGCGTTGGTGAGCAGTCCTATTTTGAGACCGCGCTCACGCAAGCCGTCCAGCACATCGTGGGCATCGGGGAATGGCTGTACGCCCACGCCCGGTTGCCAATTAAAGTGGCGCATAATCGCTTGAATGTCGGCCGCACGGCCGTCCACCTCTAGGCGATCTAGCGTCCGCATCAGCACACCACCGAAAGATACCCCTTCGTATGTCTCATGTGCTTTTCCCCAACTATCGCGCATCTCCGTATTAAATGCGTCGAGATATGCTTTGTCGGATACCTGTGCGATGTTGTTGGCACGTAAATAAGATGGAATGTCGGCCGATGCTTCTTGCACCACCTCCCACCAGGGCTTGTCAGACTCTGCCCAACTGATCAGCGTATCGTCAAAGTCAAAAATGACCGCCTCTAGCGGCGCGTTGTGGTTGATGTGGTTTGTAATGCCAGCGTATGTCATGCGTGTGTTGTGTCCTTTGCCGCGCCCAATTTTTCGATGAGCAAGACAGCGATCATGCCGACCACCATCAGGACAAGCGCAATAAGCAAGCGGTCATCTGCTTCGCTAAAGCTGGGCAAAAATGATTCTTGCGCGATCACGCGCCGTTTGTCGTGGCTATCTAGCACGAACTGTCCGGCCGCGTCTTGCAGCCAAGCGGTGTCGATTTTCCATGGCCAAATTTTACGCAAGCTGCCGATCATGAGACCGGTCAAAGCAGCGATCACCGTGTCGTGATAATTGTCGAACAGCCAGCTAATGACCCGCGCAAACAGGACGATGCCCACGCCTGCACCAATCGCTATAAAGCCGAGATTGACAATCGCGCCCATGTCGCCTTCCCGTGCGAGGTTGACTTGCTCCAGCACAAATTGATATTTGCTCAACAACAGCAGCAGGAACGAGCCAGAGATACCGGGCAAAATCATGGCGCAAATCGCAATCGCACCGCTCAAAATCAAAAACCACCAGCTTTCCGGCGTTTGTAATGGGACGAGGCCGACGATAACGAAGGCGACGACGATACCGATGATGAAGGCGGCGATCACGGTGGGCGACCAATTTTTGACGCGCCGACTGACGGTGACGGCCGAAGCGACCACCAGCCCGAAGAAGAATGACCACACCAAAATCGGTTGGGTTTCTAGCAGCCCTTCCAAAACGGAGGCAAGCGTGATAATGGCCGCCAGAATGCCGACGGCAACCGCGATCAAAAACGGCAGATTGATAATCCGGGCCGCTTCTTTGACACGAAACCGCAACACCGCGCTGATAAAGTCGGCCGAGCCAACAGCTTTGATCGAGTTGATCAACTCTTCGTAAAAGCCGAGGATGAATGCCATCGTACCGCCGGAGACACCAGGCACGACATCGGCCGAACCCATTAGCATCCCGCCGATGACGAGACGAATATAATCAGGAATTGAACGTTTCTTTTGTTCCATACGGCGCGGGATTATAACAGAAAACGGGGACAGTTCGGCCGAACCATCCCCGTTTGGGTTAACTGCTTGCAAATGAATGCAAATTATACTGTGATAGCCTTTGACGAGAATATGTAGCCACTCCCGCGTTCCGACACCACATAAGAAGGTTCTTTATGATTTTCTTCGATTTTGCGGCGCAAACGATGGACATGCACGTGCAGCCGATCCTCATACGCATTTTCTAGCGGCCAGATACGGCGTAGCAAGAAATCAGTTGAGACGACACGCCCCGCACTGCGTATGAGCAAATAGAGCAGCTTCGACTCTGTGGGGGTCAATGACACTTCTTTGCCCTCTACCAACATCTTGCGCGAAGGAAAGTCAACTTGCAAACGCTCGTCCACTTTTACAATCGGCTCAAATGTATAATTGAACGATTCGACCCGCCTGAGTACATTGCTCACCCGCGCCTGCAAGACCGCTATCTTGAACGGCTTTACAATGTAATCCTCTGCATGAAATTTCAGCCCCTCGACCATCGTTTTTTCTTCATCAACGGCCGTCAGCATGATCACAGGCAAATCGCTAAACTCATGTACCGCTTTGCAGAAGTCAAAGCCACTCATACCGGGCATGTTTAGATCGACTATGGCTAGATGAGGAATCCCTTTTTTCTGAATCAAGTTCAGGGCATCATGTCCATTACTTGCTTGCGATATTTCGTACCCTTCTTTACTAAGAGCTATCTTAATAATTCGCAACATGTGCGGGTCATCATCTACTGAAAGAATGCGGATGGCATCTGTTATCATAGTCGTATTTCGCTTTTTGTTTTCCAGTTGTCGCAATGCAATTTATTGCGCGTACAATATAATCTACTACCGTGTGTAAAGAACGGGATTAAGGTTCTTTATTTGTAACAAATTCACGTAAATTCGCCATAGAGGATGGCACTGTTTTATATGGGAAATCAGTCCTGATTTTAACATATAGAAAGAAATCGACGAGAAATCGACGAAATGTACACTATTTATTTGTGCGTTTTCTGGATAATAGGTATTTGGCTCGCTTCATCTTTAGGGATCGAGTTGCCGTTTTGGCTGATGGCAACGGCCGCCAGTTTGCTCTCATCGGCCGTCTTTCGGCGCATCGACAAACGATCCAGCATCTGGTTGGCAAACTTATTTATGCTGTGCGCGGGGGGCGCATGGTACATCATTTCTCTCCCCCAATTCGACCAGCAACACATCGAAAAATACAACGACAACCCCCGCTCCGTCACCATTACAGGTATCGTCATCGACGAACCCACCATCCGCGACCGCTCTATAGATTTGCGCGTCGCCGTAGACACATTGACCATCCGCAGTGCCGCCTATCCCGACGGCAAAACAGAAACAGTGACAGGCAAAATACTGGTCAGTGCGCTCCGTTTTCCCGAAGTGCCGTATGGCGCACGAATACAAGTCAGTGGCAAGCTGCAAACCCCTTTCGAGAACCGCGAATTTAGCTATCGTGACTATTTGCTCCAAGAACAAATCACCAGCTCGATGTATTTGCCTCGGCTGACTATTTTGGAAGAAGGGCAAGGCAACCCGTTTCTGGCGGCTATTTTCGCCTTCAAACAACGCGCTCTTGCCACAGTCGATCAAATCGTTCCCGCGCCAGAATCAGGCTTTTTGAAAGCGGTATTGTTCGGTGACAAAACAGGCATGTCGCAAACGGCACAAGAAGATTTTCGGACAACGGGCGTTTCGCACCTTATCGTTGTATCCGGTTTTCATGTGGCGATTGTCATGTTGGCTATTCTCAAATTTTGCGATCAATTTGTCAGTAGGCGACTGTCATCGGTGATCACATTTGGCATTTTGGTCGCGTATGCGCTGATGGTCGGGGGACGGCCGTCCGTCGTGCGAGCCGTTCTCATGGCAACGATGTATTTGCTGGCAGACCGTTGGCTCAATCGCCCCGCCTACACCGTCACCCTTTTGGCCTTGGCCGCCTTTCTCATCACGCTGTTCAATCCGCAACTGCTGTTTAATATCGGCTTTCAATTGAGCTTTGCCGCCACGCTAGGGGTGATGCTGTATACAACACGCATCGAAAAATGGGTCAAAAGACAGCTATTGCGCTTCCTGTCCCGCGCTTGGGTCGATGGGCCGCTCGGCACAGCGATCACGATTCTCGCCGTCTCGTTCGCTGCCCAAATTTTAACGTTGCCCCTGATCGCCCTCTACTTCGAGCAATTGTCGCTGATCACGCTCATCACCAACATGCTCGTCATTCCCGTACAGCCCATCGTCCTGATCTTGGGGGCGATTGCCACCTTTGCCGGGATGATATTTGCCCCGTTGGGCCTGTTGCTGGGCTGGGTTGAATGGTTGTTTTTGACATATACGTTGCGCGTTGTCGATCTGTTAGCCACCCTGCCTTTTGCATCGGTCACGGCCGATCTGCCCCACTATCTACCAGTTGTAAAGTTGCAAGCCCCCGGTTTTTCTGTGGCGGTCATCTATGGGGTGATTGCGCTGCTGACATGGTTCTTTTTTCAAGATTATGAGGCGCGGCGCATTCTACAAAGCAAGCTGGCAGCCAAGTTGCCGCAACGGGCTGTCTTGATCGGCGGTACTCTCGCCGCATTGCTGGCGGTGAGCATAAATATGGCGCAGCCAGACGGACAACTGCATGTTGAATTTTTTGATGTGGGACAAGGGGATGCTGTGCTGATCACGTCGCCGTCCGGCCGTCAAGTATTGGTCGATGCAGGCTATTATCCATCGATCATCGAAGCGCACCTCGGCCGGGCGATGCCATTCTGGGATCGCTCGCTCGATATGCTGATCGCCACCCATCCAGATGCTGATCACGTGAGCGGCTTTCCCGGCATACTGGAACGGTATGATGTAGACACGCTCACCGTCAGCACCCGTGAAAGCGATCTGTCGCCGTATTACGATGAAGTGATTGAGGTGGCAACAAAAAATGATGTGACGATCCGCCGTGCGGCCGTGGGCGAAACGATTGTGCTGGACGACGATGTGTATTTGGAGGTGCTGCATCCCGGCCGCACACTCGATATAGATAAACGCAACAACAACTCTGTATCGCTCCGTCTGGTGTATGGCGACTTTGTTGTGATGCTGACAGGCGATGCGGAGGTCGCGGCCGAACGGGACATTATTCGCACCCAACTGCCGCTTAAATCGACCATTCTCAAAGCGGGACATCATGGCTCGAACACATCGTCGCTGCCCGAATTTTTAGACCGGGTACAGCCACAGATCGCCGTTGTTTCGGCCGGGGTCGATAACAAATTTGGGCATCCACACGCCGAAGTGATGTGCCGCTTTCATCAGCGCGGTATCAGTGTGCTAGACACGCGCTGTCATGGCAGCATCAAGGTCAGCACAGACGGCCGTTCGATGGCGTGGTGGTCGCACGACCCGAACCCCGACGCAAGCCTGAGCTGCAATCAACCGATTGACCTAGCGGCCGTGTGTGGGGCGCAGACAAATGAGATTTATCAATAATTGGGTTGCGTAGGGACATGGCGCGCCATGTCCCTACGCCAATTATTACGCAACAGATATTTCGCTAAAAACGGCCGGAAAACCGTTGCTCCTGCCAGGGATCAGCCTCATTGTGATAGCCGTTACGCTCCCAAAAGCCCAATTGATCATCGGCGCGAAATTCGAGCGCACGCATCCATTTTGCCCCTTTCCAAAAGTACGCTGTGCCGCTCTCGCTGCGGTCGGCAAATGACCCGACGATGCCGCGCAAAGGATAGCCATGATCGGCCGTGATCGGTTTGCCTTCAAAATGGGTCGCCAGCAAAAAATTGTCCTCATACATCGCTTCGATAGGCAGATTGGTCGTAAAGCCATGTTCGCCATGCTGGATGATAAAGTTCGCTTCGGGAAGCGGGGTGATAAACCCTTCATCCACCAATGTTTTTAGAGAAATTCCTTCCCATTGCGTATCAAATTTTGACCAGCGCGTGACACAGTGAATGTCCATCGTCAGACTGTGCCGGGGCAGCTTTTGAATGTCTGCCCACGTCCAGCGCACCTCTTTTTCGACAAGACCAAACACGCGCAAATCCCATTCGGACAGGTCGGCCGAGTATTGCGGCACAGGCCCATAATGCAGCACGGGAAACTTTTCGGTCAGCGATTGCCCCGGTGGGAGGCGGTTTTGGCTTTTAACAATTTTTTCTGCTTGTCGTCTCTGTAATGGGTTCATAGTAGACACATCATAGCAATACGCATTGTGGGAAGGCAAGGGCGGGATCGATTTTTCATTAAATCAGCTTGCCCGTTTACTGTTTCGGCCGCTTTTCGGTACAATTCGTCTTGTGAGCGCGTCAATAATCAAACAGCGTACACACAACAAAAAACGATGGAAGAAGAAAAAGATACCCTCTCGTTCGAGCAAGTGATGGATGCCCTTCTGGGCGATGATGCGGTCAAAATCCCGCAGCTATTTCGGCTGTCTGATATGTCGCCCAGCGACGAAAAAGCGTTTTTTGCCCGATGGGACAATACGCCAGACGGCCGTCGTGCAGAGATCGCCCAGCATTTGGCTGATCTGAGCGAAATAAACTTTGAAGTGGAATTTAGCCCCGTTTTCGCCTACTGTTTGCGCGATGAAATGGAAGCGGTGCGGAAATCTGCCCTTGACGGGTTATGGGATTGCAGCAAGACGACGCTGATCACACCGATTGTTAAATTGATGCAAGATGATCCGAGCGAGCTGGTGCAAAAGACGGCCGCTGCCACCCTTGCCCATTACGTGCTGATGGGTGAATGGGGACAAATCGCTGCGTCTGCCAAAGAACGCGCCGTCGATGCGCTGATGGCACAATACCGCGATCCCGACACGCCAGACGATGTGAAACGCGCTGCCCTGGAAGCCCTCGGCTCATCTTCACACGAAGATATGCCTGCGCTCATTTCCGGTGCGTATGAAAGTTCAGACATTCGGATGCAAGCGAGTGCATTGTTTGCGATGGGCATCAGCGCGGATGATCGCTGGATTGGCACATTAATTGATGAAATGGAAAGCCCGTATGAAGATATACGGGCAGAAGCAGCCCGCGCGGCCGGAGAAATCGGCGCATCAGATGCCGTTTCGCCCCTGACAGAACTGGTATTTGATGAAGATGAGGATGTGCAAAAGGCAGCCATCTACGCCCTCGGCAAAATCGGATCGGATGAAGCGCAACAAGTGCTGAACAGCCTGATGGAAGATGAAGAAGCGGCCGACCTGCACGAAAGCATCGAAGAAGCCCTCGAACAAGGCGACTTGCTCGGCACCGATATAGACCTGCTGTAGAGACGCAGCATCTTGCGTCTCTTTCTTGGTCAGGTAGGGACACGATTCATCGTGTCCCTACCTGACCGATTTTGTAAGATCAATCATTAAGGAGAGCCATGAGAAAAATCCTCTTCCTCTGTACAGGCAACTCATGCCGTAGCCAGATGGCTGAAGCGTTGGCAAACCATTTTCGCAGCGAGACGTGGGAGGCGTATTCGGCCGGAACACGGCCGACCGGCTACGTCCACGTTCTCGGCTTAAAGGCATTGACCGAAATCGGAGTCAGCACACGCGGTTTGGTCAGCAAATCGACTGACGAGCTACGCCACATCACATTTGATCGCGTCTACACCGTTTGTGACAGCGCGGCCGAAGATTGCCCCGTCTGGCTGGGC
>CALECP010000003.1 GCA_937949915.1 uncultured Anaerolineae bacterium | reverse complement strand
CCAGTTGTCTCCCTTGAGCGATTTGTTCCAATAGCTGTTTTTGCAATTCAGTTGCTGCGATCTCGGTTGGGTATCGACCCTTTGATTTAATCATCATGCAACTATTATATCGCATGTTCATTTAAGCCAATGTGTACTAGCCAAAACGTGATCTGGATCAAACGCTTCGCATCTATCGACTGACTGATACGACGTGCATTTCTCTCTTGGCTGCGGTTGATGCGCCGTAGCACATCGGCGATGAAAAAGAAGACGAGCGGCGAATACTGCACAAACAACGCGGTGCGTAAACCGACGTTGACCGTCGTCACGCCAAAGCCACCACCTAGATCAGTTAGATCGGCCGTCACGCTACCCAGATCGGCCGTAAAGTATTTGATATTTTGCGCCAATGACCAGAACATCGTCCCGACCAGCGCCCACAGACACAACCCGCCTAGAACAGCTAAAACAATCCGAGCGGCCGGTGAAAATCTACTTGCAAACATATCTATCTCCTATCATTTTTTTCTCGTTTTTTTCTCGTTCACGCTCCATTCACAACTTCACGAATGGTCGTTCACGTTCATGTATTCATGTATTTACACTGGTACATGAACGTGAATGGCGTTTTATGCGGTGTCAAAATCAGGCGGGGGAGAGGCGAAACCAGAACGGCGATCCCACGCGGCAGCGGCAACAATCTGTTGCGTGTGGGGCAGTAGGTTTTGTTCATTCATCCACACAATGTACGCAAACAGCGCAACACCAAATGGCATGATCGTGTAGCGCGTCCCCCCACCCTCGGCCGTCGATGCGCTCAAAACGCCGATGTGCGTGAGCATCGCGGAAACGTCATCACGCGACTGGATCGGGCTGATGACGACGTTCGGCTTCGACGAATCAGACTTGCCCTTGCCATCGCGCAAAATGGCGGTTGTGTAACGGCTGGACAGCTTGGCACGGTGCGCTAATTCGGGCCAATCGACATGAATCTCTGGCATGTTCAAATGACGGTTGAGCCACAGCACGGGGTCATGGCTGCTGCTGCCCAAGCGCTTGACGGCCGCACGGCAGTTGGATGGCGGTGTCCGGCCGTGAACAGTCACACCCGTTGCGTCCCCTCCCCCATCATCGGCCGCCACGTCTACATATACACGCTGTCGAGCGGGTTGCTCCGGCGCGTCATCTGCTATTTGCTCATCATCGTCTTGCTCATCTTCCGCCCATACCAGTACGCCCTCCTCAACATGGTACTCATCAAAGATGCGTTTGTCGGTGAGCAGCAGCAAGCCGCCATACGTGCCTGACCCCACACAGAGAACGGTGACAGCCACCAACCAGCCAGGGGTTAATTCGGCAAAGAGCAAGATACCGACACTGCCAACAAACGCGGCAACAATGGAGGCAAAGCGAAGTTGTGCGCTGCGGATTTGTTCGTGGATCGGGCTATCCATGCTACCCCACCTCCCATGACAAAATGGTGCAAGCGATTAGAAACGCCACAAACGGCGCAAACAGAAACACCCAATGAATATGGTGTTGCCATGCCAATTCAAAGAGACGAACCGACGCATATCCGGCCGCCATCAAAATGATTATGCGAAAGACATACTCGTTGTAGGTCGCCTCATGGGTGACGTGCTTACGGTAGCGATAGTGGGGATTGGGGATACGGTACTCGGTGATTGGGCGTTCGCGTTCGGCCGCTTTTAGTCGTTTGATCTGGTCGTCTTGCATATCGTGCGCTCCCGCGCTCCGCCCTTTCGACATCGGCGAAGCGCTTGACAAAAGTGGTGGTAGATTGAGAACCGAATAGCCCACCAGACAACAAAAAAGCCGCTCCCCACGCATGGGAAGCGGCTTTCGACTGGTTCACAGATAGATCAAATGCGGAGGAAGCTACTGATTAGTAGACAACGCCAGCGAATTGATTACACTTGCTTTGCAGCCCATTGCCTAACTTGTGTAGGTGGTGGGTTAGATGATGGTTAGGTGTTGTCGCACCTAGCCATCATTGCTTTTAGGCTATTCGATTACTTAAATAATACTCCCTCGAAGAAGTAACGTCAATCTATCGAAATGTCGTCTCTGTATACACCTGTTTTTTTACGGCTTTGAATAAACGTTTCAATATGTGCTGGTGTAGTCGCCCACATACGACCAAACTTGAAAGCCTGTAGCCTCCCTCTTCTGGCTAATTGGCTCAAATACTGTCGGTTAAATCCATAAATCTCGGCCGCTTCTGGCAGGGAAATCAATCTATCTTTATCGTCGTTCACTTCATCGCTCATACAAACTCTAATTGTCGTCTGGTGCATCCAATAAAGTCGGCTGCTTGTTCTCTGGCAAAAAATTGTCCGGCGTGACAACACGTTTTCCCGTTTGGGCTTCTATCTCACGACGTGCATTTCCGGCAATTGTGCCGCCGATTTTAGCGGCCGTCTCGTTCTCTTCAAAACCTTGCGCCTCCTGTTCAACTGCAATCTCCCGTGTCGATTCCTCACCCAGCGCGGCTAAAATCAATTCTAAATTACTCATGTGGTCGCGTAAACCATGCCTAACTTCTAACGCCTTCAACTCTCGATGCTCTTGGGTTGTAAGATCAAATGTGCCGCGACTGATCGTATCAGTCAAAGAAGCATACTGCTCGTCACCTTCAACACCCCGCTCTGACCACTCACGAGTCAATTCAGTGCGAATATTGATGCCTCGCAAGCGATTTTTAATCCATTGGTCACTATAACCAGCTTTTTTATACCTACGCCACAACTTTCCGACATCGCTTTTTTCTGGTGAAAACGCATCAGCAAGAACTTTGTAGCAACGCTCTTGATACCGAATGAGATCATCGCGTACTTCACGCTTGACACGGCGCGAATCAATGCGAAACAACCACCCGTGAGTATCTTGTAACGGCAACGCGATCATATCAATGGCGCGTGTGCGCTCAACGGTTTTATCCGTAACCATGAAGGTTACAGAACGCAATTTTTTAGCTAATATCGGATCGTTTTTCAGCTTACGCCATTGGGATTGCCATGCGATACCGATATTTTCACACAATGGTTTAACCGCAATATAAATTGCACCATTCTCCATCCGCACGGCCGGGATCATATCATCGTAAAACGGAACTTCTTGCTGCTCAATCGGTGTCAAATCCTTATCGCTCATATTAGACCAATTGTATCATGTCGGCCGCCCCGCCCTACCCTGCTCAACCTCTGCCACAATC
>CALECP010000002.1 GCA_937949915.1 uncultured Anaerolineae bacterium | reverse complement strand
GTTGTCATCTGGTAAATCAATCGAAACGTCATCAACATTACTCGACAACAATATCTCATTACTGAGTCGATCAACTTCTTGTTCTGCAATCGCAAACTCTGCTTTAACCGCCTCTAACGCAGGCGCAACATCTTCTGCTTTGAGCGCAGGATACAGTTCACGCAATGGGAGCGATTGCCCGGTTGTATCTGTATCTATTTCTCGTGCGGTATAGTCGACAAGTCCGTTGATGTCTAACTCAAATGTGTTATTTTCGCCCAAAGTAGCAATCCCCGACTCGCTGATCAACGTAGATAGATTCTCGCTGACAATATCTGACTGCAAGCGCATCCCTGCATCAAGCTGTGCTTTGACCGCCTCTAATTCAAGGTCAGCGCGGCGCAACGTTTCTTTACGCGAATACCAGTAATTATAATCTTTTTGTAGCTCTGATAGCTGGCGAATCACAGAATCATCAACTTGCTGACTAACGATATCCTGTGTTGTGTTGAGCAATCGATTGTCTAATCTCACACGGGCAGTATTCGCTAAGACAAAAGCTGTCTGACGTTCTGCATACAGTTGCTCTAGCAATAATTTAACATAGTTATGATCCGTAATCAGCTTATCGATCTCATCATTGGTAATGAATGATTCAAGGGACTTTCGTGCAACGAGGTATTCTTCAAATGCTTGGTCAGAAGAGGCGCGTGCTGCGTCTGGGCTAGTGCCACTACCGACAAAAGCGTTGTTGGCGGCCGTCACAAACGCCTCCGACCATAGATTGGATAATAATGCGGCATGTTCTGGCTCATCACTGGTGACGATAAAGCGGATCAAGTCACCTTGTCGTTCAGCAGTAAAATCAGCAGGCAAGCCTTCATCTTCATCTAAACCTAACTGTTGACGAGCATCATTGACCACCATCGACTTGATCGCGCCACTATTGGCGATAGCAAGCAACGCTTCTGGGCGGCTGTCGTCGTCTTTTGTTGCATTTTCAGCTTGGTCAATCGTGGTGATACGTTCATCAAGTGTGACTCGAACGCTGATTTCAAGGAGGGAGACATTTGATTCGGCCGTATACGAAAGTGCCTGAAGCCGTGAAAACAAGATGGCGGCAACAGCCCCCAGCAACGCACACAATAAAATCAACCACCATTTGTTGAATAACGCCCGGATGTACGGCCGTAAATCTATCTCAATATCAGGGCTATAGTTCGATTCTCTTGACTCTTCCATATATGTTTCCTGCAATCAGCTAATGTCACTTATGTCCAAACGCATCAATATACCCACTTTGTGCTGGTGTGCAACCATTTTAGCGGATTTTGAGGGGGGATAAATAGAGAAAATCGGCCGCCCCTTCTCCACCATTTTGTACAATCAGCCTATTGCCTGTCTGGGCATCATATAAACCGATCTCAACCAAGTAGTCGCCAGTGGGTAATTTGTCGGCCGCAATCTGCCATTTATCAGCCACATATTCGGCAGGTAGCCAGCGCGTTGTAGGGTAACTGTTTTGGACAGGCTGGGCATCTAATTGCCACGCGCAGCACGTGCCGTCTGGATTGAGAACATGAACGAAAACGGTGTAATCGGCCGTCACACTCCCCATCGCCTGCCAGACTAGCGTCAAATCAAATGTGGTGTCATCAAGCGTGTAGCCAGCCAAACGGATATGTTCGCCAAACAGTGCATTTGTTTCTGTTGCGTAGAGCGGTTTTTCAAATAGGCGTTGCGTGGCGGTGATAGTGACTTGACCTAACGTGAGCGTAGTCTCATCTGTTTGCAGTTGCAGTGTGTAGTCGCCGGAGGGCAAATCAAGCGGGAGCAAGGCTGTGACACGGCCGAGCATAAACTGGTTGCCTGTCAACAATTGTTCATCCCATGCTGTCACATCACCCACGGCCGACACCCAATTGAGTTTCGCGCTGACCGCAGCAGGCACATCGAGTTGCCACCATAGGCGAAACGGGAGCGTCGTCCCCGTTTCGCCTATGGTGGGCAACCGATCAAACCCCAGCAAGCGCACACCGGGCGACATCATTTGATCGATCACATTGGCTGGTGTTTGTGCGCTCGGTTGTGGGTTGCCGATGAGTGACACAGGCAAGATCGCCGTTGTACCCGCAAACCGCCCGGCCGTATCCTGTAACGCCAGCCGCTCCGTGCCATCGAACAACCCGACTTGTAGCCGATAGTCGCCTGTGGGCATCCCGGCCGGAATGTCCAGCATCATTTGGTAAATGAGTGTGTCACCCGGCCGCCATTGCTCCGCCAAATAACCAATCGAATCATTTTGCGCCCAGCGATAGCCATCGGCCGCCTCTAAATGCACAAACGGCACGAACGCTTGCGCTGTTGCCTTTTTCACCTGCCACTGCAACTGTACGTGTAGCTGTTCCGGTGTCGGTTGCAAAACAGTGTACCCAGTCAAATCGACTACATCGCCAAACTGATAAGCGGCCGCTTCGTCCTGCTCCCACAATAAGGGTGCATCAAGCCTGTATGCCGCGAACGATCTATTTTCAACGGCCGGATCGGGCAGTCTATCGCGCAGCCACGCCGGGGCAGGCGCAGAGTGCGGGAACAGATAGAGGGCCGGGTATGCGGTGGGCAGTACAAACGCCTCCGCATCGACCAGCCAGTTTATTTTGTCGTACTGGCTGGTGGTGAAAGCGAGAGAGGGGTGTTGATAATGTTTGGCCGCGACAAAAATAGATGGCACACCGTCATACTGATCGAGATAGGCGGCCGTCGCTTGCAGATCAGCGTCTGTTTCATAGAAAACGTCGTCACGGGTTGCCCATTGGTGGAAGTAACTGTCAGAGGCATACAGTGTCAAAAGCAGAAGCAGCAAGAGCGCACACACGGCCGACACAACGCTCGTTTTTGTGTGTGGTAATGGGGTCGGCCGGGGGTCAAACCAACTGCCTAGCGCATAAGCGGCCGGAAGCAGCACAAATGGAAAGATGCCAATCGCCCGTAAATTGCTCGGTGTGATCTCGCCAATCGCCAGCGCGGTAGGCAGCAGCATGAGCAAAACGGCCGTGACGATGAGCAGCAACGGCCGCCACTTTCGCCGCATCATCCACAGCCCAAACAATGAAATAAGAGCCAGCAACGGCGTGAGCAACGGCCGGAAAGGAAGGTTGAACCGCCAGTATGGATCACCCCGCCACACCAGCATCGCCAGCGATTTGAGATAGCTGTTTGCATACGTGCCAACCGTGATCGCTTCCCCGCTGACCTGTTCGATTCGCACCCAAAACGCCTCTGGATGCTGCCAGAAAAACCAGAGCAACGGCGCGATCACAACACCGCCTATACCAAAAAAGAGAGCGACTTGTCGCGCCCTCATTTTGCGCCCTAGCCACAAGACGAGCATGATGACGACCACGGCCGGAAACAGTCGCGCCGCCAAATAAGTGTAGCCAGCCAACCCCAAAAACAGGCCCCCGGCCGCAAAACCCCGCCAGCGGCCGGTGCGAATGCCATACAAAAATGCAGCAACTGTCAGCGTCTGGAGCAACGGTTGGGTGATGGCGCGGAAGCCGAGACGGCCGAACAGCAGCATCGCAAAATCAGTCGCCAGCAATAGCGCCGCAAAGACGGCCGTCCACCGTTTGCGCGGGAACAGTTCGCGGCACAGCCACACCGTCGCCGCAATCGTGACAACGCCCGTGAAAGCGGCCGCCAACCGCAGTACAAACGCGCTTTGCCCCAACACGAACATCAAACTGCCCGCGATGTAGAAAAACAACACCTCTTTGCCCGTATACGCTTCTATAAAAATCGGTTTTGCGCCGCGTAGACCAATGTCTCCCGCCAGCAGCCCATTCGCCGCCTCATCAAAATGTACACCGGACGGAATAGCCGCTAAATCATGTACCCGCAGCCATACCGCCACGAGCAGGACGATAACCAAGAGACCGAAACGCCAAACTCGATCACGCATTTAGGCGATGGGTGGCACGGCCGACTCTTCGCCGCTCACTTCCGCATAGCGCGTTTGCCATTGCGCGTCATAATGCCATGCCAGCTCAACCAGATTGCCGCGCACATTTTCCCAGCTAGAAGCCATTTGCTCACGCGCGGCATCCACTGTCTCGTCTTCCTTATTTTGGCGAGAGACGCGCATCATCGAGCGCAAAATGTGGCGCGATTGCCCGATCACTTCACGGGCGAGTTGCAGCAGCGGGTCTTTTTTATTTGCTTTCAGCGTTTTCTCTATCGCCTCGGCCGTCACTTGTGCTTTTAGCGGTTTGTCTAAATGGCCGCGCTGGATGCTGTAGTCGAGCAAAAAAGCACGTTGCCAATTGGCACTGAGCGACCGAGCGGCCGCATAAATGGTGAAGAAATACAAAATGGTGCGCGATACCCGTTTGACCACTTCGATGGGCAAAAACAGGAGCAAGAACAAGCAGCCACACCCTTGCCGATTGACCGCTTTGAGCGATTCGGGGGGAATGTCCCGGCCGCGCTGTCGTGCGATAGAGGCAGCCACCCGTCGCCGGAACATTTCCGAAAACACCCAATCGACCATCGGGATCGGAATCAGTTCGGACAGCCCCGCAAAGGTGGCATCTGCATAGATGCGCCAATCAAATTCGGTGTTGATAGTGTCGCCGCTTCTCTGGTTGTTCATGCCGCCTATTGTAGTAGACACGAATTTATGTGTCATCTGTTACTTTTTTATGCAAGGGGGTTCTAACAAAATAGATTCAAACGGGTTGCTAACAAACCCCGTTGGTAAGCACAAATCTAAATTAAACAAATTAAACGGAATGAAGAGTTAAAAGGGTAATAGCTATGAACAAATACTTAACAGAGTTTATCGGAACATTTTTCCTTGTCTTGTCAATCACATTGGCAGTAATCACATCACCGGCCGACGTGGCCTCACTCGCACCGATTGCGATTGGTGGTACATTGATGGTCATGATCTTTATGGGTGGCCACATTTCAGGCGCACATTACAATCCAGCCGTTTCATTGGCAGCATTTATGCGTGGTGCGCTTCCGGCCGCAGACCTGCCCATGTACTGGGTTGCACAAATCGCTGGCGCAATCGTGGCGGCATTGTTGGGCAACTACATCGCTGGCGGCGAAGTCGCCATCCAGCCTGGTGCAGACGTAAGCATGGTACAAGCGTTGCTTGTGGAAATCCTCTACACCTTCGCATTGGCATTGGTTGTTTTGCGGACAGCGACGACAAAAGCCACGGCCGGAAATTCATTCTACGGCTTGGCAATCGGTTTCACCGTTGTCTGTGCGGCAATCGCTGGTGGCGGCATCTCTGGTGGCGCATTCAACCCAGCCGTTGGTATCGGTTTGGCATTGGGTGGCGGTACACTGTCTACAGTATGGCTGTACATCGTTGGCCCGCTGATCGGTGGCGCATTGGCTGCTGTTGTCTTCCAAGCACAAGGTATGACTGACAAATAAAATTTTGCCAATAACCTTGGTTTCATGACAAAAGAGCGGCCGTTTATAGCGGTCGCTCTTTTTTTTTGTGCTTACTCATTACAAGTGATTCTGATTCTCTGAGTTTTTATGTGGCGACATCCTTCCCTCCCCCGGCCTCTCTCTCCGGGAGCGGAATGTCTGCTTCACCTGCAGACAAGGATTCGGAGCCGTAGGCTCGGTATCCGCAGGCTG
>CALECP010000001.1 GCA_937949915.1 uncultured Anaerolineae bacterium | reverse complement strand
ATTGAATCACACTTAAATCAGTCAACGCTATCGCCAAATACGACCAATCACCTACACTTTCAAACAAAACGGCCGCTTCTTCTAGTGTCGCAACAGCTTTCTCAGACTCCATAACACGAGCTAGGACTTTTCCCATACCGTACAGTGTTAAACCTAATTGATGCGTCATTCTATATTCACGTAAGCCGATCTCAGCTTGTCGGTACGCTTGCAACGCCTCTGGGTACAGGTTTAGCGACAGCCATATATCCCCCAAAAATGTGTGCGCTCGATACAGATCAGCCTGTCCCGCATGGGACGAAAGCAATGTTTGCACTTCTTGCAAAAGCGTCAAGCTATCTGTATACATGCCAGCATCTGCATACAGTAAGGCAGCATTACCCGCATACCGCGCATATAAAAGGGGGGCTTGCACCTTGTCAACTTGTGCAAGCAAATCCACATGCAATTCAATCGCTTCCGCAATGCTTCCCAATTTATGCAGCGCCAACCCTCTAATTGAAGTAAGGGCCGTCTGTTGTTCAAGTGCATTGTCAGGCATCAATGCAAGAGCCGCATCAATCGCTGTAATCGCAGCATCGGGATCACCTAAGTGAATATGAGCGTACCCTTTGTTTCGATAATAACCCGCTAGGATGTAATCGCGCTCGGCCGACGAAGCCATGCCACCGAGTAAAATCAGTGCATCATCGGCAACCGTGATCGCAGCTTGATAATCGCCTTGCTCACCCAATACTTGCATCAACCCAAGTGATGTACGGACGGCACTCATCACATCCCCCTGAGCGCGGTATTGCACGGCCGCCCGTTCTATCAGCCGTGCGGCCGTCTCAAAATCTGCCTGCATCGCTGCATATTGCGCTTCCAGATAATCTATGCGAGGGGATAATGGGCTGGTGGCAGGGGCGAGTACGGCCACCAGACGCACCAATTGAATCGCTTGGGCAGGGTCGCCGTTCATCTGCATCGCGGCCGTTTCCAATACGGCCGTCAACCCTGCCTCGCCTGTATATCCGGCCGTCTCCAACCACAACTGGCGGTCATCTACACTAGATACCGCCAGCAAATCAGCAATCGAGGAGACCGGAAATCGGTTCATACTGTAAAGCTTGTAATAATTTCAACCTGTCCACTACTCAAAATCAATTGGCAACTGCCAGACGGCACAGCACTAAACGAAAATTCGCCCAACTCATCGGGGGTAGCGATGTCGATTTCAGTATCGTTTTGCACCAGTTGTGCTACAAAATCGTCCGCCATCTCAACCAACGGCAGCACCTGTCCATTCAGCACATGTGTTTCGTTTCGCGCCAATAAATCGAGCGAAATATCAGCCAAATTCGTACTGTACACCAGTTGACGAGATCGGTTCAGATCGGCCGAGCGCATACCCGCCAGCGCCAAGCCGCCACTACCTGCCCACGAATCGAACGACAATACCGACTCCAGCCGTTGCCACAAAGAACGGGAAGCCGGTTTCTTCGCTTGCGCTCGTTGCCGAAAAGCAGCCATCAATTGCTCACGCACGGCCGCGGGGGGTGCAGGCAGCGTCACACTTTGACGCAATGCCACAAATTGTTGCAGCCACGCAAAATCAGCCTGCAAGACCGTCTCATCCTCGGCCGCCAACCGCGCCCGCAATTGCGTCGCCACATCTGGTGCAAGCTGACCTTCTACCAGGTCAAGTAATTGTTGAAAATCCTGTTCTCCACGCATGATACTCCTATTGTGTATTTGTGATGGGGGAAAAATACATCAAAATCTTTTTCATTCCATTTCGTTCGTACAGACGTAAAATTTTGCGTCTCCTTCTTAATACCCACCTCTCTCATCCCCATCACCTATGTACACTGTATCTATGCGGCCGTCATTTGTGACACCTGCTTCAATACCGCCACCGCCGCACCATTTTTGCATCTTGCGATTTATCCTTTCGTGTTCGCCGTGTTCGTGGTCAATGCAAGTAAGTGAGGCAATAGGGTAGGATGACAGGCGAGCAGTTCTTCGGCGTAGATCGTTTCGTTGCCCTGCCAATCGCCACAGTAGCCGCCTGCCTCGCGCACAATGACGGGGAAGGGCGCACAATCCCAAGCGTTCATAATCGGGTCAAGCATGAGATGGGCGCGGCCGGTAGCGACGAGCAAATAGCCATACGCATCTCCCCAACTGCGCTGCACCCAGCTTGCTTGTTGAATATGCTGCCATGCGCTGGCACGGCCGTACTTTTCAAATGAGTGTGCGTCTGTGTAGCACACCACAGCCCGAGACAGATCATCGAGGGGGGCGACGGCCGTGCGTTTGCCATTCCACCAGCAGCCTTCGCCTGTGGCGGCCGCCAACATTTCATCCACGCCGGGATAATAGGCCACGCCTACTTCGATACGGCCGTTGATCTCCAGCCCGATCAGCACCGCATAAAACGGTACGCCACAAATAAACGATTTTGTGCCATCAATCGGATCGACAAACCAGCGATGCGTCGCCTCTTGCGCCCCTTCTGCGCCAAACTCTTCGCCCACGATAGCGTGATCGGGAAAGGCGGCCGTGATGCGCTTGCGGATCAATTTTTCCGCTTCACGATCTGCCACTGTCACAGGCGAATCATCCGCTTTGTACTCCGGCCGCATATCTGTCTGAAAGTAGCCCAGCGTGAGCCGCCCTGCCTGAAACGCTGTTTCGACGGCAAAATCCATGTAGTCGCGTAGCGTCGTCATTCTTCTTCTGCCCCGATGAACGAAATGTCATCGAAAGCAACGGTCGCGCTTGATGTAAACGTTTGCATAATCACACCGATGTCACTTTCTTCTGGCACGGGGCCGTCGATGGTGGCGATGGCGACATCATTGATATACATTGTCGATTCGCGTCCCGCTACCTCGATATGCAACCGATTGGTCACATCGAACCCGGTATTGATTGCATCTGACTCGATCCAAACAGGATCGGTGAGGCGCACACGGGTTGCTTCGTTGCAGCTTTCTGTGCAGCGGCCGACCGTATATGAGCCATCGGCCGTCACCATAAAGTAAGTCAATCTTTCGGCCGGGGCATCAGCTTGGATCACCAAGCCATACCCTACTTCGCTGTCTCCGGCTAATGGTTTGCCCGTCACCGCAAATGTGCCATCAAACAGATCGCGCCGTCCGGCCGTAGACCAGTACATCGTTTGTGGATAGGTCAGCGATAGCTCCAACTGCTCGTTCGCAATGCGAAGCGCAACCCCTTCTTGGTCATTGACTGACCAAACATTATCTTCGAGAAATGTTTCTTCGTAATCACCACTCACACACCCGATCAATGTGACCAGGAGGGCGGCGATGAACAATAGACGTTGTATCATGTGTTTGTAACCCTTGTTGTCACACCACTTACTGCATGGTGTGAATAATGCCTTTTTTACGTCGCATCAATTGCTATTTAATCAGTCTATGTGTTAACTGACAACTGGATAGTGTGCCTAAACACAACATATTTCACGCAGTTTGAATGATATTGGCTTGGCAGAGGGTGGCGATGGTCGCTTCGTCCATACAGAGCAAATCGGTGAGAACGGCCGCCGTGTGTTGTCCCAGCAACGGAGGGGCGTGTTGGTAGTGGGCGGGGGTTGCGCTTAGGTGAATCGGGTTGGCGACAGTGGGGACGTGTCCGGCCGTGGGGTGGGGCAAATCGCGGCGCACAGCACGGGCGACCACATGCGGATCATCAAACACGGCCGCTAGATCATTGATCGGGCCACACGGCACACCGACCGCCTGCAACGCACTGATCCACGCTTGGATCGGCCGTGTCACAGTAATCGCGGCCAGCAACGGGATCAGTTGCGCCCGATTTTCGACACGCGCCCCCATCGTGGCAAACCGTTCGTCTGTAGCGAGAGCCATTGCCCCCAACACCGCGCACAATCGCTGATACTGTCCATCGTTGCCGACGGCGATAATGAGCTGCCCATCGGCCGCGGGGAAAAGCTGGTACGGCACAATGTTAGGATGGCTATTGCCGATGCGCTGGGGGGGCTGCCCGGTCGTCAAATAATTCATCGCCTGATTGGCCAGCGCCGCGATAGAGACATCGAGCAAACCCACGTCAATGTGCTGCCCTTGCCCCGTTTGGTCGCGCACACGCAGCGCGGTCAAAATGCCGATGGTGCTATACAGCCCCGTCATCACATCGACAACGGCGACACCAACGCGCATCGGTTCGCCCTCGGCCGTGCCGGTGATGCTCATCAGGCCCCCCATCGCTTGAATGATGTAATCGTACCCAGGGTGGCTGGCGTAGGGGCCCGTTTGCCCAAACCCAGTGATCGAACAGTAGATCAAGCGCGGATGGGTTTGGCGCAATGTGGCGTAATCAAGCCCGTATTTTTGCAGTGTGCCAACTTTGAAATTTTCAACGAGAATGTCACACTGGTCGAGTAGTTGGAGCAAGATGGCGCGGCCGTCTTCTGTGCCAAAATCGAGCGCAACGGAGTGCTTGTTGCGGTTCGCGCTGGCGTAATAGGCGGCATCAGACAGATCATTCCCGGCCGCGTCTTTGATGTACGGCGGCCCAAAGCGGCGTGTGTCGTCTCCGATGTGCGGCCGTTCGATCTTGATCACCTCTGCGCCAAAATCAGCCAAAATTTGTGTCGCCCATGGCCCCGCCAGCACCCGCGACAGATCAAGCACCCGAACACCAGACAGAGCCGCTTGGTCGATCATCATGCCGCTATTGGTTGCCCGTCACTTTGACCCCGCGCATAAAGACAGGTTGCGCGATAAAGAGCAGCAGCGCGGGAATAATCATCGTCATCAACGCTTGCGCTTGTCGCACACCAGCATCATCGTAGCCCGACGCACTACCCATCGAAATCGGGTGCAACTCTTGTGCGCTAGTCAGGTACAGCACCGCCATGCGCGTCTCATTCCAAGCGTAGAAAAAGTGGAGCAGCAAGACGGTCATGATAACTGGAATCGACTGCGGAATGATGACTGACCACAAAATGCGTAACGGGCCAGCCCCATCGATCATCGCCGCTTGTTCGATCTCGCTGGGGAGCGCCATAAAGTTTTGGCGCAACAAAAAGATGAGGATGGCACTGCCGAACAGGTGCGGCACGATAAGGGGCAGAAATGTTTCGTTCCAGTCGAGGACGCGCACAAAGGTGAAATAGGTAGGAACGAGGGTTATTTTTTCGGGCAGGATAATGGTGGCGATGAGAACAAAAAAGAGAAAACGGCCGCCCGGTAACGGATACCGCGCAAACCCATACGCCACCAGCACAGAGGCGATCACCATGCCGATGCTGCTAAAAATAGCGATCTGCATCGTGTTGCCCACTAATTTCCAGAAATCAAAGCGTGTATCGGCCGTAAAATTGCTCGTCGTCAACTCAAACTCGTACACAGGCTCTAATGATCGCCATTGCCCCTCCCACTCAAACGGCGCATCAAGCGTTTCGATATTGGCAACGGTGCTGGCTTTGCGCCCCTTTTTGATCAATGCCCACTGCTCGCCCGTAAATGGATCGGGGGCGGTATAGACATCATACGTTTTGATCTGGGGTGTGTCTGGGGCTTCGTCTGCTTTTTCCGAATCTGAGTCCGCATCTGAATTTGTGCTGCCAAAACCGGATAGACAGGGTACCAATCCACATGAGCTTTCTCGCGTCGGTTGTGCTTCTGCTTCTTGTTGTTGTGCGTCCTCTGGCTCTTTTTCCGGTTCTGGCGTTTCTTCAATTTCGACTGTCACGCGCCGCGCCGGGTAGACGGGGGCATCGAGATCGCCCATTTGCGCGTCTGTTTTGAAGGCGGTGACGAACATGAACAGCATCGGGAACAGGTAGACGACCACCACGCCCAGTGCAAGCAGATTGAGCAAGATCACCCCGACGCGATCCCACAAGGGGAGCGGTATTAGCTTTCTCATGCGCCCTCCCCGTCAGGATAATGCACCCAATGCACGGCCGAACGGAACAGCCAAATGACGAGCAACATCACGCCCATAAACAACACCCAAGCGTAGGCTGACGCTGCGCCGAGACGGCCGAACTCAAACATCTGACGGAAGATGAGCGCGTCGAATGGGGATTGCCCCGCCTGAAATGTGGTGCTGCGATCCATTAACACCGCCCCGCCAAATACGCTGACGACGCTGATAATGAGACTGAAAAAGATAGCGGGAGAAATGATCGGTATGGTGATGTGCAGAAAGCGATAGAATGGCCCCGCGCCATCGACCCGCGCCGCTTCGTACAGATGTTTATCGACGCTTTCCATCGCACTGAGCATGATGATAAAAGCGGGGCCGATGCTCCATAGGGCGGCGAGAATAATATAAAAGTTGTACCCGGCTTCGCTGTTGGGGCCGGGATATGGTGGGAAGCCCAGGGGGAGCAAAATCAGTTGGTTGAGCCAGCCTGTGCCGGGGTCGAGAAAGCCTGTCCACACAGCAAAAATCGCGGCACCGGGGACGATGCTGGGCAAAAAAATCAGAGCGCGGTAAATTTTGCGGCCGAACACTTTTTCATGCTTGAATAACAGCGCGAGGAGCAGGGCGGCCGTCATTTGCACCGGGATAGAGATACCCGCAAACCCAATCGTGCCGAATAACGCAGTATATGTATTGCGATCTGTCAGCATCTGCCCGTAATTTTTCAGCCCCACAAAGTCGATGTCATCGGGCGATACCATCATGAAATCGGTGAACGAGAAAGTGAACGACGCAATGATGGGCGCGAACTTGAACAGCAACGCGCCGATCAGCCAGGGAGAGATCAGCAGTAAACCGGGCAAGTAGCGGCGGAAAGAAGGTGATTTGCGGGGTACGGTACGTGTTTGCATTAATGTGAAATAATTTTTCGCCAGTGGTAAGGACATGATATATCGTGTCCCTACAACTGGCTGATTTTGCGTCACCACAAGGATAACATGGTTTTTCAGTGTTTTAGTAAATCAGTCTGTCAGTTTGATTTTTCGCACCTAAACATCGTGTTTTCGTCGATGTTTGTGGCGGCAATGTGGCGAAATCAACAAGATGCGTTGTTTGCGGCCGAGTGAGAAATTGAACAACTGAAAAGCCCTGAACAAATAAGCTAATTCAATGTATTTAGCCACAAAATATGCTACACTGCAAGGTCGAGGTAGCATGTCTGTTGATAAAACACAACCATTTGAATTAGTCTCTGAATACAAGCCGATGGGCGACCAGCCGACCGCGATAAAAGGCTTGGTCAACGCCATTGACAATGAAGAAGCGTACATGACGCTGCTGGGTGCAACCGGTACCGGCAAAACGTTTACGATTGCCAATGTCATTCAAGAAACGCAACGCCCCACCCTGATTTTGGCGCACAACAAAACGTTGGCCGCCCAGCTCTATTCTGAGTTCAAAGAGTTCTTCCCCAATAACGCGGTGTCGTATTTCGTCAGCTATTACGATTACTATCAGCCCGAAGCGTACGTGGCGAAAAAAGATTTGTTCATCGAAAAAGAGACGCAGATCAATGAAGAAATAGACCGCTTACGCATCGCGGCGACGACCAGCTTGCTCAGTCGGCGAGATGTGATTATCGTCGCGTCGGTGTCGTGCATCTACGGGTTGGCCAATCCGAAAGATTGGGGACAGGTGACGGTGAAGCTGGCGCGGGGCGAGTCGTATCGGCGTGATCAAGTGTTGCGGCGGCTGGTCAACATTCAATACGACCGTAACGATATGGATTTGCATCGAGGCAAATTCCGGGTGCGCGGCGACACGCTACAAGTGGTGCCAGCCAGTGGCGAAACGGCGTACAGCATCGAATTTTGGGGGGATGAAGTAGAGCGCATTGTCGAGATCGATCCGTTGACGGGCGAGGTGCTGGTGGAGCATCAGGAAATCGAATTGTTCCCGGCAAAGCAATATATTACGACGGGCGAAACGATGGCAGAGGCGATCAACGACATCGAAACGGAGTTATCAGATCGGATCAATTATTATCATCAGCACAGACGGGTTTTGGAGGCGCAACGGCTGGAGCAGCGCACGATGTATGATCTCGAAATGTTGAAGGAAGTGGGCTTCTGTTCGGGCATCGAAAATTACAGTCGGCACGTGGACAGGCGGCAGCCGGGTGATCCGCCGTGGACGCTGCTCGACTATTTCCCGGCCGATTTCTTGGTTGTCGTAGACGAGAGCCACATGACGATTCCGCAGGTGCGAGGGATGTACAGGGGCGATCAGGCGCGGAAAGAGGTACTGGTAGAGCATGGTTTTCGGTTGCCAAGCGCGATGGACAATCGGCCGCTCCAGTTTGACGAATTTCTCGGCCGGGTGAAAAAGCTGATCTTCACGACAGCCACTCCGGCCGACTATGAAAAGCAAGTCAGCACAACGACCGTACATCAAATTATCCGGCCGACAGGCATTCTTGATCCTGAAGTAGAGATTCGGCCGGTCAAAGGGCAGATCGATGATTTGCTCGCCGAGATCAAAAAGCGCGTGCGAAAAAACCAGCGCACCCTTGTCACCACCCTGACGAAGCGCATGTCTGAAGATTTGAGTAACTATTTGCTCGAAATGGGGATCAAGGTGCATTATCTGCACAGCGAAGTGCATACGATTGAGCGCACCGAAATTTTGCGGGACTTCCGGTTGGGCATTTACGATGTGGTGGTCGGCATCAACTTGCTACGCGAAGGGCTTGATTTGCCCGAAGTGTCGCTGGTCGCTATTTTGGACGCAGACAAAGAAGGTTTTTTGCGCTCTGAAACGGCGTTGACGCAGACGATGGGACGGGCGGCCCGACATATCGAAGGCAGAGTGATCATGTACGCAGATCGCATGACCGGTTCGATGGAGCGTTCGATCAAAACAACGACTGATCGGCGTGAAAAACAGGCTGCCTATAACCTTGAGCATGGGATTACGCCCCAAAAGATCAACAAAGAGATATATGACATGGCCGACGAGTTGGCGCAGGATGAGGATGTGCCGCAGGGTGTGTTGGCGATGGCGGAGGAAGAGGGCGTTTATTTGGCGACTCCGGCCGATCTGCCACCCGACGAGCTGGATCGCGTGATTCGTGAGACGGAAAAAGAGATGAAAAAGGCGGCCGAACTGTTCCAGTTTGAAAAGGCGGCCGAGCTACGCGACAAAATCAAGGTGATGCGTGAGCAACAATTGCTGAACAAAAACAAAGGCAAAAAGCCAAAGGCGTGGGAAGCGTTGCGCGATTGAGTGCATGATCGCAACGATTTTTCTGGTGGCATTGGCTATAGAATCACCGTAAACTCAGCAGATGAACATCAATTTGTACAAACGATTTGTGTGGCCGCTTTTGAAAAAGCAGGATGCAGAAACGGTGCATGAGCGTACGCTGTTTGCGCTAGAAGGAGCGCAAGGAACGATGCTCGGCCGGGAAATTCTCCGTGCTATCGGTGGTAGCATCCCCAATCATACGGTCGATGCGTTTGGGCTGACCTTTCCCAACGTGGTAGGCATGGCGGCCGGGTTTGACAAAGATGTGCGTGTTGCCGAAGGGCTGGCTTGCTTGGGGTTCGGGCATATCGAAGTGGGAACGCTCACCCCACGGCCGCAAAAGGGCAACCCGAAGCCGCGCATTTTTCGCTATCCCGATGACGGCGCACTGATCAACCGGATGGGCTTTCCGAACGGCGGTGTGCAACATGCCCTGCCCCGCTTGCGACGGCTACAACGGCGCAACAATTATTTTGTGTTGGGTGTCAGCCTGGGCAAACAAAAAGAAACGCCATTGGACGACGCGGCCGATGATTACATTCACGTCATGCGAAAAACGTACCCGTTCGCCGACTATTTGGCTGTCAACGTCAGTTCGCCCAACACCCCCGGATTGCGAAAACTACAGGGGCGTGACTATTTAGAAAACATGCTCGGCCGACTCGATAGCGAACGCGCTCTCATGAAAGAAACACACGGGCAACGCAAGCCGCTTTTGGTCAAAATTGCGCCCGATCTGACATGGGATGAAGTGGATACAATTGTCGGCGCGGCCGAAGCAAATGACTTTGACGGCATCATTGCGACCAATACAACTATCGACCATACCAAACCGGAAAAGGGCGGCTATAGCGGTTTGCCTTTGCGCGGCCGGAGCAATGAGGTGATCCGTCACATTTGCAACCAGAGCGATTTGCCCGTGATCGGCGTGGGCGGTATTCGCACGGCCGATGATGTCCGCGCCAAGCTGGACGCAGGGGCGATTTTGGTGCAATTGTATACCGGTTTGGTGTACGAAGGGCCGGGCATGATCGGCCGGATTTTACGAGGATTAACATGATTTATGATATTACACGCCCCTTGCAAAAAGGAATGCCCGTTTGGCCGGGCGACACACCATACGCGCTCGAAGTAAAGGCGGCTATCAGCGCAGGAGATGGCGCAAATGTGACGACCATCCACACCAGCGCACACGCCGGTACGCATGTCGATGCGCCCTTTCATTTTGGGGATGGTGATAGGACGCTGGAGCAAGTTGATCTGTCCGTTTATTGGGGAACGGCGCAAGTTGTGACCATCGACAAAATCGGTGCGCTCACACCGGACGACTTCGCACATGTCGATCTGTCACGCGCTCCTCGGCTGCTGATTCACACGCCATTAAGCCATGCCGATCCGGCCGTCTTCCATCGCCAATTTGCCTACCCTACCCCAGACACGGCCGATCTGTTTGGGGCGGCCGGTATTCGCCTCTTTGGGACAGATAGCCCCAGCGTAGACCCATTTGATGCGGCCGCGATGACCAGCCACTACGCCCTTCAGCGCAACGGCGTTCTCATTTTAGAAGGGCTATGGCTGCCCGATGTACCGGACGGTCTCTATCAATTGGTCGCCATGCCCCTAAAGATCGTCGGGGGCGACGGCAGCCCTGTGCGAGCGGTCTTGAAAAAGTGATAGACTCACAATTTTCTTGCTAGATCGACAAAGAAAGCAAGCGCATCTGGGTTTCGCATCGCGCCCGGATTAGCCGCTTGCTCAATCGGTTGCCCCAGCAAAATGCGGCGCACCGGAATCTCTAATTTTTTACCGCTCAACGTGTATGGAATCGCGTCTACTTGGTATATTTCGTCGGGGGTGTGGCGGGGCGAAATATCGGCGCGTAGCTTGCGTTTAATCGTTTGTTTGAGCGCGTCGTCTAGGGTCATGTCCGGCCGCAATTGCACAAACATCGGCATCGATGAATCTCGATCCCGCCACTCCAGATCAACCACAAGGCAATCGATCACCGCATCCAGCCCTTCGACACATTGGTAGATTTCGCTCGTCCCCATGCGAATCCCTTTGCGGTTAATGGTCGAATCGGAGCGGCCGTAAATCACACACCCGCCCCGCTCATTGAATTTGATCCAGTCGCCATGTCGCCACACGCCGGGGTACACTTCAAAGTAGGCGGCCGTGTATCTGGCACGGCCGGGATCATTCCAGAACATGACCGGCATCGACGGCATCGGCCGCGTGATCACCAGTTCGCCCACCGCGCCGATAGTGGGCTGTCCGGCCGGGTCAAACGCCTCCACTTTTGCCCCCAAACTCGCCCCCTGAATCTCCCCCGCATAGACCGGTTTTATCCGTGCGCCCCCCACAAACGCGGTGCAAAGATCAGTGCCGCCACTCAACGATTCGAGGGCGAGATGGCGGTTGATATTGTCATACACCCAGCGAAAATGGTCGGCCGTTAAAGGTGCGCCTGTCGAGCCAACACCCCGAATACGGGTCAAATTGTGCGTCGTGTTGGGCGTGATCCCGGCTTTGGCACAAGCTGTGATGAAGGCGGGAGAGAGACCGAAATAGGTGACGGCCGTCTCATCCACAAACGCCCATAGGCGATCCAGCGTCGGGTATGCTGGGCTGCCGTTGTACAGCACGGCCGTGCAGCCAGACAGCAACGATCCGACTAAATAATTCCACATCATCCAGCCAGTGCTGGTGTACCAAAAAAAGCGATCTTGTGCGCCCAAATCATTGTGGAAAATGGTCGCCTTCGCGTGTTCGAGCAAGCAGCCACCATGCCCATGCACAATCGGCTTGGGCAGCCCGGTGGTGCCAGATGAGTACAGCACCCACAACGGATGATCAAACGGCAATTGCTCAAAGTAGATCGGCTGTGTGGTCGGCCGTTGTTCGTTCCATAATGAGAGATCGGGGCTGCTAGTGCGGTCTGCACGGCCGCCGATCAAAATAGTGTGCGTCAGCGTGGGCAACGCGCCCCGAATCGTCTCTACTACGTCGCCGCGCTCATACCATTTGCCGTTGTACGCATACCCATCGACGGCGATCAACACTTTTGGCTCGATCTGGCGGAAGCGATCCAGCACGCTTTGCGCCCCAAAGTCGGGCGAGCAACTCGACCAAATCGCGCCCAATCCAGTGACGGCCAGTACACTGATTATCGCTTCGGGAATGTTGGGCAAATAGGCGACGACACGATCCCCTTTTTGTACGCCCAGTGTGCGTAAGGTTGCTTGCAGTTGGGCGACTTGGGCGGTTAGCTGTTCCCAACTGATGTGGCGGGGAGGCGCGGCCGTTTCGTCGCCGTAAATGAGAGCGGGCTGGACGGCCGTCGCTTTTGCCAAAATGTTTTCGGCATAGTTGAGTCGTGCGCCGGGAAACCACACCGCACCGGGCATCGCGTCATCAGCGAGGGCGATGTCGGCCGTTTCGCTGGCAACGATCTCAAAATAATCCCAGCATGTTCGCCAAAAACGGCCGACATCTGTAACCGACCATTGCCAAAGGGCGGCATAATCAGCAAATGAGCCGTAGCCGTGCCGGTCTAACCAGTGCATGTATTGGGTCAAATGGGCGTTTTTTACAGTTGCGGCCGTGGGCGACCAAAGGTGTGTGTCTTCCATCGATCTTTATTATGCACAGACATTTACCATATACCAACCTGCAAAACAACGACTAAATTTGCCTGTTTAGCAGCTATTTCACGCTTTCTACGCTAAATTGCCTTTGCCCATGCTACCCATTCAAACTATAATTATCATTCTACGAACTGCTAATAATAGCAACCCGTTAATTTTCAAAAGGAGCAAAGAAAAATGGCTGATGGAAATGGCGCTGTCGCGCAACCCACGACGGTGGGCGATCTGCAACGAAAAATGAAGGTAACTGGCACTGTGAAACGCACCGAATTGTATGGCGCGTTTATCGATCTCGGTGTCGGGACCGATGCAATTCTCCATGTCTCCCAGTTGGGTGACAGAGGCACCCGTGTCGCTGATGCGATGAAACCGGGCGACTCAATCGACGTATGGGTAGACAAAGTAAAGGTAGATGAGAACCAAGTCATGGTGACACTCATCGAGCCGCTCGGCGTAGAATGGCGCGATCTCGCACCAGAAAAAGCGTTCACCGGTAAAGTCACCCGTCTTGAAAATTTTGGTGCTTTCGTCAGCATTGGTGCTGAAAAAGATGGTCTGGTTCACATTAGTGAAATCAGCCACGAATATATTAAGCATCCTTCACAAGCATTGGGCGTAGGCGACGAAGTTGAGGTACAAGTTCTCAGCTTTAGCAAACGCAAACGACGCATTAACCTGAGCATCAAAAACTTACTGGACAAGCCAGAAGCAGTGGTCGCACAAGAAGAGTTTGCGCGTGGCGAAGTGTTTGAAGAAGAGCCACAGGAAGAAGTTCCAACCGCTATGGAGTTTGCGCTCCGTCGTGCGATGAATGATGACGAAGAAGATGATAATGAAGATTATCATCCGTCGCGCCGTCGTATGCCGAAAAACAAAAAGCAAAAACGCCGCCGCCGTCAACGTGAGCGGGATGACATCATTGCGCGGACTTTGGAAATCTCTAATTCCTAATCCCCTTTTTGATTAAAATTTCATCAGCCAAACAGGGGTGAGACCGATCTGGTTTCACCCCGCTCCTCGTCTGCTGGATACATAGAAAGATAGATAGTTTGTTTTGTTTGATAATTGATATTAAGCACGAATTGTCTGCGTCTAGCGGCCGAGCCAATATCCTTGCAAGCGATCCCCTGCTTGCGTTTCTGTCACCCCTTCTGGAATCACGACGAGCGCATTGGCATTGACCAATGATGTGATGATATGCGAGGCTTGTCCGCCCGTTGTTTGGGCATGGTAGTCGTCCCCCACTTTTTCGATGATGACACGAATGTAGCTTTCACGGCCGTCACTCGTCATCGGTTCGCTCATCGTCACCGTCACGGCCGTATCATCTACTAACGCCAGCCCCATCATTTTACGCAGGGCAGCACGGCCGAATCGCCAAAACGACACCATCGACGAGACAGGATTACCCGGTAAACCGAGATACGGCACGCCCTTGTATGTGCCAAACGCCAACGGCTTGCCCGGCCGCATTCGCACCCGCCAAAAGTTGACATCTCCATCAGCATCCAGCACTGTTTTGACCACATCATACGCGCCCACAGACACCCCGGCCGAACTGACAAACAGATCGACCCCCGCATCTAGCCCCGCTTGCAGCTTTTCGCGCATATCTGCCTCCGTGTCCCGGCCGATGCCCAATTGCAACGGAATCGCGCCGATTGCAGCCACTTGTGCCGCTTGCGCGTACCCGTTGCTGTTGCGAATTTTGCCCGGTGCAAGCGGCTGATCTGGCTCAACCAATTCATCGCCTGTTGCCACGATGCCGACGAGCGGCCGTCTGATCACGTCTACCTGGCTCACGCCCAACGAAGCCATCACACTGATCGCGGCCGGACGAATGACCAGCCCGGTGCGTAAAATCACATCGCCGACAGTGACATCATCCCCCTCCGGCCGCACATAATCGCTTGTATTGACCGCTTGAAAAACAGCGATCTTATCGGGCAACGGCCGTGCTTCAGATCGCCAATTTTCATCTGTCATCTCAACCGGAATAATGGCATCTGCGCCCGGTGGCAAGGGTGCGCCCGTCATGATCCGCGCCGCCTCCCCTTGCCCGATGTACAGCCTGTCGGGCCACATTCCGGCCGCGATGTCCCCGACGACGCGCAACGAAGCCGGGGTCGATGGGGTGGCGGCCGTCACATCGGCCGCCCGCAGCGCATACCCGTCCATCGCCGAATTGGTGAACGGGGGCAAGCTGTTTTGCGCGACGACATCGGCCGCCAAAACACGCCCCAGCGCATCGAGCAATGGCACACGTTCTGGCTCTAAAATATCAACCGTTGCCAAGATGCGTTCGAGGGCTTCTGCCACAGTTAGATCGTCATGTTTCATCGTGTTGTTTCCCAGAGTTGTGTGAGTAGGCTACTGATTTTTAATGGCACGGCCGTCTCGCGCATGTACGTCCAATCGAGGCGGTCGCCCTGTACGTTGACAATGCCTGTCACGTCTCGCCATTGCCGTTCCGATGTTTCGCCGCCCATCATGTACCAGCGCAAAATAACGGCCGCCAGTTCGCCTAAAATCATCGTATCACCTGATTGCCCCGTATACTTTGAGCGCGGTTTCTTCGCCCAGAATGCGGTCAGCCAACAAACGGCCGAGCAATTGATCATCGGCCGTGGGGTGTAGTTCGCGCAAATTATCCAACGCTAATTGACGCGCCACGCGATTGAGATCAGTCATCAACGCCAGCTTGCGCCACGCCGGAGCATCACGCAGCAAAGCGTACAAGACGGCTTGCGCTTCGGGAGAGGTGTCGTTGACAGAATCAGCGATCATTGGGGCAGCCTCTGGTGCATCGGGTGGTCGTCAGCGTATTGGAGCAAATCCCACAGATTGCCATACAAATCTTTGAAGACGGCAACGGTGCCATAGTCGGCCATTTTGGGCGGCCGCACAAACTCGATGCCATCAGCTACCATCGCCGCATAGTCGCGCCAAAAATCATCGGTGCTGAGAAAAAGAAAAACACGCCCACCCGCCTGATCGCCCACAAACGGTTGCTGCACCGGTTTGGAAGCACGCGCCAGCAGCAGGGTTGTCCCGTGCGAACCAGGAGGCGCAACCACAACCCAGCGTTTATCCTGCTCTGGCTGATAGCTGTCTTCTATCAGGGTAAAGTGCAATTTATTGGTGTAAAAATCAATCGCTTCATCGTAGTCAGCAACGACGAGCGCGATATGAGCAATCATTTGTTTCATTCACTTTCTCGCTTAAAAATCAACTGACACACCCCCGTAGGGACATGGCGCGCCATGTCCCTACGGGGGTGC